>JAMOMJ010000438.1 GCA_027067135.1 Cyclobacteriaceae bacterium | reverse complement strand
TGCTATCATACGATCCGTCATTGATACTGCCATTAAAAACAGAGCTAATGTCTTTAATAGCCTCAAATTAGTCGCTAACTTGGTTCCTGAATAGTTACATATATTTAAATTAACCCGAAAAATGAATGTTTTTTTTCAATTTGATGTATATTGCTTATTATCAGTACTATACAAATAGAGTAGTTATGTAAATTTCTATTCAAAAAAAACTCTATTTCAGGTGTTTAATGGGGTATTTTAAAAGTAAGACCAAATACCCGCTGCAGATATTGAGAAGTACCCCTGCCCAGAGTTACTTTTTTCAAGAACTCTGAGTAAACAGGTTCTACTAAGGAGATTTTATTATCTCCTCTGCTGGTGCAACCTTAGCTAGGTAGGGCTTGCTGAAAAACACTTAACAAATTGAATATTAAACAATTAAATCTGTTTTTTAGGTTTGAAGTGCAAGGGTTTTAATAAAAAAATACTAAAATCCGTGCACTTAAAAAAAGCCAGTATAGGATTTTTAAGTTAGCCCCAAGCACGTCATCTACTTCACAGGCTTCAGCTCGAAGTATTCTTATACATCTTCGCTTTGCCTATTCGTATCTAACGCACTTGGGACTTTTTCAGCAAGCCCTAGGTAAGAGCAAGTGTAATTACCAAATGGTTGGCAAAATACTTGGCTGGCCACAGGTATATCAAGTTTTTTTAAGAATGACTTGGAAGGGTTGCAAGAAGAAGTACAGCAGTATCATCCAATGGGTTAAAGAACTAAAACTAAACTGAAAAATAGGATGAAAGCGTTATATTTACATAACAGAAAAATTACAATTATGGGCACACCTCAAATTAGGGAACTACTTCATGAATACATTAACAAAGCTGACGAACGCTTAATAAACTTAATGTATGCTATGGTTCAGGCGGATATGAAAGATGATGATTATGAGCTAAGTGCAACACATAAAAAAATATTAGATAAAAGACTAGCAGAACATAAAGCTAATCCATCATCAGGATCAAGTTGGGAAGAAGTAAAAACTCGTGTTAGAAGTCAACTATGAAGTACACCCTAATTGTTAAGCCAGAAGCTGAGCTTGACACGTTGAAATATGCCAAATGGTATGAGGAAAAGCAGGAAAATTTAGGAAATCGTTTTTTAGATGAAGTTGAAGAAAAACTACATTTAGTAACTCAGAATCCACTTCATTATTAAGTTAGATATAAAGCTACCCGTTTAGCTTTAGTAGAACATTTTCCATATGCTATTCATTTTATTGTAGAAGAAGAAAACGTAATTGTTTTAGCGGTATTGGGTACTAGGGAAGACCCTGAAAAATGGCAAGGATAAGGTCATCGCATACCCACCCAAAAGGATTTTACCTGCTCAGAGTCACTCATAGAGGACTCTGAGCAAACAAAAAGGAATTAAAAGTGAAACGAATAATCAATTAAAAGGTACAGAGTCCCTTGCAGGTGACTCTAAACAAGGATGAACACCTAAATTTTAAGCAACTTGAAAAATTTATTATTATTAACTATAAGCCTATTTTTGGCCTGTTCTCAGCAAAGCAAAGAAAGGATAGAAATCGTACAAGAAGTTTGGCCAAACGGCACTATGTACGAAATATTTGTGCAAAGTTTTGCCGATTCTAATGGAGACGGTATTGGTGATTTTAATGGGATGACTTCTAAATTAGATTATCTACAAGGTTTAGGAATCCAAGGTATTTGGTTAATGCCAATTGGCCCATCACCTAGTTATCATAAATATGATGTAACCGATTATTATGATGTGCATCCTGATTATGGCACCATGGATGACTTTAAACATTTTGTGAAAGAAGCGCATAAGCGAAATATTAAAGTAGTAATGGACTTTGTGGTTAATCACTCCTCCTCTGAGCATCCATGGTTTCTTGATGCCAAAGCAGATAAAAACAGCCAATATCGAGATTATTATGTATGGGCAAGCATAGATTCCATACAAGATCAATTGTCAAAAAAAGAAATTACCCTAGATTCTGATAATATTACCCAATGGCATCAAAACGGAGATGATACGGAATATTACTATGGCTTCTTTTATGGCGGTATGCCCGATTTAAATTATGATAATCCCAAAGTAAGAGATGAAATGATAAATGCAGGAACCTTTTGGCTTCAAGAAGTTGGTGTAGATGGCTTTAGGTTAGATGCGGCCAAACATATTTTCCCAGACGAACAAGCAGTAAAGAGCCATAAATGGTGGATTGAGTTTGGTGATGCCATGCGAAAAGTAAAACCAGATGTGTATTTGGTTGGTGAGGTTTGGGGTGATGCAGAATTAGTTGGCCCTTATTTAAAAGGCTTACCTTCTATGTTTAATTTCGATTTCCATCATGCCATAAACGACTTAATGCGAACAGAGAAAAATAATGGCATTATTGAAAATCTGATAAAGACCAGAAATATATACGCAAAAATTCAGCCTGAATATATGGATGCCATATTTGTGAATAATCATGATCAAAACAGGTTGATAAGTAATGTAAATAATTCTGTTGCCAAGAATAAATTGGCGGTGGCGATTTTACTTACATTACCAGGCACACCTTACATTTATTACGGAGATGAAATTGGGATGCTAGGCAAAAAACCAGATGAAATGATTCGCGAACCTTTTTTATGGAATGTTTTGGAGAAGGATTCACTTAGGGCTTCTTGGATTGATCCCGTAAATAGTAATGATTCTACAGTAGTGCCATTGGTTCTTCAAATGCAAGATTCCAATTCAACTTATTCGGTATTCAAAGCCTGGATTCAAGAGAGAAATAAGGAATTAATTATCAGAGAAGGAGATTTGATTAGTTTAAATATTGCTGACAATTTACTAGCGTATGAACGCAAGTTGGGTGAGAAAACAATCGTTGTCCTTCATAATCTTTCTGGGGAACAAGTGGAGGTAAAGCTAGCTGATTTGAATTGCTCCCAAGTTGAATTTTATGTTGGAAATAAACCTCTATTAAACGAAGGTGTAATCACCCTAGACCCTTACAGTTCAGTTGTTCTCAATTAACAATTATTTTTTATAAAAGAATTCCTTTAAACTTAAAAAATATCCGACTTTTGCGCTGAAAAGAATACTTAAATCCTCAAACAAAAGTAAAATGGGTAAATTTAGAAGTGGAGTATTATTTGGTGACGAAGTAACCGAATTATACCGTTATGCAAACGAGAATAACTTTGCAGTTCCTGCAGTAAACGTTACAAGTACAAATACTGTAAATGCTGTGTTAGAAACAGCCAGAGATTTAAATTCTCCCGTAATTATTCAATTTTCGAATGGTGGTGCCACTTTTTTTGGAGGCAAAGGGTTAAGTAGCGAAAATCAATTCAGTGCTATTCAAGGAGGTGTTGCAGGTGCTAAATACGTGCATAATATTGCGGAAGCCTATGGTGTAACTGTTGTATTACATACCGACCATGCTGCAAAAAAACTATTACCTTGGATTGATGGGCTGTTAGAAGCAGGAGAGAAATACTTTACTGAAACTGGTCAACCTTTATTTAGCTCACATATGTTAGATTTAAGTGAAGAGCCAATCGAGGAAAATATAGAAACCTCTGCCAAGTATTTTAAGCGTATGACCAAAATTGGTATGTCATTGGAAATTGAACTTGGTTGTACAGGTGGCGAAGAAGATGGTGTTGACAATACCGATATGGATAGCTCTCGTTTATATACGCAGCCTTCAGAAGTAGCCTATGCTTACAAAGAGCTTGGAAAAATAAGTGATCGTTTTACCATTGCTGCTGCATTTGGTAATGTACACGGTGTATATAAGCCAGGTAATGTGGAACTAACACCAAAAATATTAGACAACTCACAAAAATATATTGAGGAGAAATTTAGTACAGGTAAGAACCCAGTAAACTTTGTGTTTCATGGAGGTTCTGGTTCTTCTAGAGAAGAAATTAGAGAAGCGGTTGAGTACGGTGCTATTAAAATGAACATTGATACCGATATGCAATGGGCATTCTGGGATGGCGTTAGAGCTTTTGAAGCTCAGAATCATGATTATTTACAGGGGCAAATTGGTAATCCTGATGGAGAGGAAAAACCAAATAAAAAATTCTACGATCCTAGAACATGGATGCGTAAGGCAGAACAAAGTATGATTGCTCGTTTAAAGCAGAGTTTTGAAGATTTAAATTGCCTTGATAGAAACTAAAAGAAGACAAAAGACTATTAGATGTTAGACTTAAGATTAAATATGTTGTCTAATATCTAATATCTAATGTCTAATAATCTAATATCTCAAAACATGAGAATAGCACAAAATAGAGTAGTGCAAATGCACTATACGCTAAAGGATGAAAATGGAGATACCATCGATTCATCAGAAGGTCATGAGCCGCTGGCTTATATTCAGGGCATTGGTAATGTTGTTCCAGGGTTGGAGGATGCGCTGGAAGGAAAGCAAAAAGGAGATAAATTTCAAGTCACTATCGAACCAGCAGATGGGTATGGTGAACGCAATGAAGAAATGGTTCAGCAAGTATCAAAAAGTGGATTTCAAGGAGAAGGTGACGAAGAATTGACTCCTGGGATGCAAGTGCAAATAGAAACTAATAATGGCCCCTCCATAGCAATGGTAACAAAAATCGAAGGTGAAGATGTAACCTTGGATTTAAATCATCCGTTGGCAGGTGTTACCCTTAACTTCGATATTGAAGTGGTAGAAGTGAGGGCTTCTACTGAAGAAGAAATTGAGCACGGGCATGTCATGACCCTGAGGGGCATCACCATTAGTGAATGACCACTTGTATTTCGGGTTAATATTCGACTACGATGAATAATGTGGGCAACCTGAGTTCGTACGGCCGCTTGCTGAGGGGGATAACGCATAATGATATGGCCAAAATTAAGAAACCAAAATTTTTGGTTATTCCTCTCTAACCCTGAAAATCAGGAATTGAAATAACTACATGCCTGATGTGCTTAACGCACTATTCAGCATGTTTTTGATGGTGTAGGCTTTGCCAAATGATATCGTGAAAAAGAACATAAAAGCCCCAAACTACTATTCCGAAACCCATAAGGGGTATTATAATCATTGGAAATGCCATAGCACCTATCAATAAGCCAATTATGATGGAGGTTTTCATAATTTTATTATTTAAAAATACTTTTCTAAGTTACTAAATACACCCATAACTTCCTATGATAAATATCAGTTAAACAGTAGCCTTCGGTGGTAATTAATCTGCCCTAAATGGTAATTTAAATGTCCACTAAGGTGGATTAGAAAGAACGAAGTTGTCATAGGTTTGCCCAGCACTTCTATGGGGTAATTGGCTGCTAATTGTTCGGGTGTTAAGGATTTAAGTGCTTTAGAAACTGCCTCTTTCGTGG
>JAMOMJ010000437.1 GCA_027067135.1 Cyclobacteriaceae bacterium | reverse complement strand
AGGCGGCACTTTGCTTAAGTCGGGTAGTTTAACTGATAAATTATCTGGCGAATTTGAGGTTAGATTGGCATCATCTATTGCCACTATTGAATAGGTGTAAACTACCCCAGGCACAGCTGTGCTGTCTAAAAATGAATACTCAATTGGGTCGCCTGAAACCTCTTTTAATAACTGAAACTCAGCCGTATCTTTTCTTGATAATCTATAGCTTATAACATCTTTGCTAGAACTGGGCACCCAAGAGAGCAACACACCTTCTTCCGACAATTTGTAATTGTCGAACAGAGGAGCTGATGGAGGTATTAAATCAGGTTTAATCAATCTTAAGGTATCTGAGCTTTCAGAGTGATTGTAGCTTACATCTATAGCTTTAATCACATAAAAAATTTCTTCCGTTAGTGTTAATATTTGAATGGAATCTTGGTAAACAGAATCTTGTAAGGGTTCATTATTTAAGGTGGTAAACACATGGTCTTTCGCATTAGAAAAATAAATCATATAACCTGCTAGGTCATATTCAGTCCCTAAGTTCCATGATAAGCTTACATTACCCGTAGAGTCGATTTTTCCAGTTAGGTTTTGAGGAGCCGCAGGAGGGAGGCTATCTACAATCATCGCATAACTTACTAAGGAAGAAGTACCATTTCCTGCGGTATCCAATGCTGCCACTAAATAATAATTAGTGCCGTTTTCATTCGCATTTTCGTCTATAAATGAAGTAGTATTGGGTGGTAAAGGTTCTGTAAATAATGGCTGAAAATCATTGCCTGCATTTAGACTTCTTCCAATAACATATCCTTTTAAGTCTGGCTCTTTTGTTGGTTTTTTCCAGGTAATATTTACCCTTGTGCCGCCCAAATGAGTAGTTTTAATATTTGAGGGTGGAGATGGAGGAGTTTTATCTCGACCCATAGCTTCTATTACATTTGATCCCTTGGATAGCTCTCCAAAGGGTGTTATGCCAATAATTCGATAGAAATACTTTTTATAATTTTCAGTTAACGAATCGGAATAGAAGATTGCTTTTTTATTGCTGGTAAAATCGTTTGATAATGGATTGATGTAAGGGTGTTTATTAAGTCGTGTAAAATTTTTTCCATCTTCTGATTTCTCAATATAATAAGCTGAGAAAATAGATCCATATAATTCCCTATCCCATAATAAATTTACCTTTAGCTCATTTTCTTGCACCTCAGATACTTTTATCTCTGGCAATGGCCCTTCTGGCCCATTTACAACCACATAGGCAGTATCAGTTTTATAAAATTTAGAAGGTTCCGCTAAAAATACTCTGTAGATATAATATTTGTTTTTGGCAACGCTTGTATCTACATATCTCAGTCCTAATGCCGTGGCAGTTACAGGTGATATATCTGCAGCTAATAAAGAAAATGAATACCTGTTTTTATAATCGTCTGCCTGTTCAAATATTCCTTCGGTGTTAAAACTTTTACCATATAATGATTGTGCCGCAATGGCTGCATATGGGTTTGGGTCGTTAGGATCGATTATTTTTTGCCAATCATCTAAAGGCCATGCTTTAATAGGTTGTTCTTCTAGTAGTTTAAACTCAGCAGGGTCAAACGTGCTGTCAGCTTTAAACGTAACACGCTCAATTCTATACCCGATTTTATTACCTATGGACCAGGCACCAGGTTTATCAGGCGCCCATCGTAACACAACAGAATCTCCATAGGATTTAGCCATAAGGCCTATTTTGCTTGTAAACAAGGCCGAAGAATCTGATGGGTCGATGGCAACTTTATCTTTTTTTTGCCCTAGTAATGGGTTTATGGTTACTACTAGAAACAGTATAGTTAGAGCAAAACTATTTTTATAGAAGATATGAGAACTTTTAGCTTGGTTAATAAGGGGTAAGTTCAAGTGCAGAATACGTTTAATAAATGTCATTCTGTTATAAATTTAAATAAAATGTTTTTCTTACAGTGCTACTTCCTCTACTTCTACCACCAGGTGCTCTATATTGTAAAATTATACCATAATTTCCTCGGCTATAATTAAGATATGATGTTTGGAAACGTAATAGAGCATTACTTACATTATACATAATGGGCGTAGTGTTTGCACGGAATGTAGATCGATACCCTGGGTTGCTCAAGATACGGCTTAACATCTGTTGAACTCTAATTAAATCTGCTTTAACATAAATGCTAGTGTTATATTTTAAATTAAAGTTTACTTCATAATTGCCACTAGAAGCAAGAGAATGATCAATTGTAAATGTTGATGCACTAGCTGTATTTATGTTTTGATTTGATGTGGAATTCATTATTCTTGAAATGCTAGCCGTTTTTGTTACTGAAGTAGCAAAAGGGTTTGATTTATGCGATTTAGATGGTTTAGAAGAAGAGGTGCTGGATGTAACTGGTGTTGTTATTCCAGCAGCATTTCTGTACATAAAACCTTCTACTCTGGGCACTACATAAGTATCACTGCTTAGGTTAACAGAGTTAATTGGCGGGTACCCCATCCTATGGAGGTTTAAGGTTGTAACTGGTAAGCCTCTTATTCTGCCAATGGTGCTGTGCAATGTATAAACAAAAGGCAAAGCATATTGTTTATGATAATAATACGTAAACGGTGCTGAAATGGCAAGCAATGGAGGCAGTACGTTTGTGCCTCTTTTATAAACTCCATTTATCTCAAACTCATCAAATGACTCAGTAATTTTAGAGGAAAGTTTAATATTCTCAAACATGACATAACCATGATTATAGGTAGGGTTAAAATCTACATTCGAGAGTTTTTCAGCAAGGGTGTTAAACTTACTTGTTCTAAAATAGAATTTATAAAGAATTTTTTCACCAGCTTTTGCATACTCTCCAGGCAATTTTTTTGCTGCTAATGCTACTTCAACTGTACCTGCAATGCCTAATGACTTTCTAACGGAGCTTATTTGCGCTGAACTAAATTCTTGGCTTGGCTCTACCATATCTTGGTATGTAATTATTGGCTTGCGAATTATTTGCATTCCATAATAGGCCTTATTTGCTAAGTCTGGCAGGTCAAATTCTAATCGGTTATTAAAATTAGTGTATAGCCTAGTTTCGACCGAAGGCCCACCATCTAAAGGGATAAATCTTGCCTTATAATTGTATGCTGCTCCTTCCTCATCTTTGAAAAGATAATTTTGGCTGGGGCCATAATACTTTAATAGCCCTCTTCCATTAGACGATTCTCCTTGAAGAAAATAAGCTTGATCTTCGATGGGGTAGGTATAACTTACGTTGTCGGGTTCAATTATTTCAGGCCTTCTTCCTGATTTAAACGAGGATGATTTTCGTTCGCTCCAAGGCCTACCGTTGGTTCTTATTAATCTAATATTGCCATTAGGGAAATATTCATAAGCTCGTACTTCAACGGTTACCACATAATCTTTATTGCTTTCCAATGCTTCTACTATTTCGTAAGTAGCAATCACATTATTCTCCTTCATATTAAAAGATCCATCAACTTGTTTACCTCCATTTCTTTCTTCTACTTTAAAACTATAAATGAAGGGTTTAAAAATTCGCACTTTGCCTGGGTCTTCGTCTGTGCCTGCTGGAAACTCTAGAATTTCGTTTACAGGTAAGTTAAATGAAACAGAAGGGTATGTAAATACACTTACATCCTTTTCATTATTCTCAGGATTAAAACTACCTATAAAGTCGATGCCTGCAAATGGATTATCGCTTCCAGGTGTGCATTTTTCTCCTACTTCAACTTTAAAATTGCAATAGCCTTTAACCATTCCACCTAATATCTCATACTGTAGCCCTGCTCTTCCTTCAAACCAAGCTGGGTTTGGTAGTCCCCCGCGCATCATTATAGCAGCAGAAAGTTGAACAATAGGAAAATCTCCTTTTATAAACCATAAATCAACTCCTACGCCAAGTTCACCCCAAAGCCCAGCATAAACCTGACCCGTTGCATACCAATTATTTATCCCTGGAGCTAAGCCTGTATTGGTGCATACCCTAGAAGAATCTGCAGAAAAGTTAATATCTAACCCAAGCATTAATCTAATACGGGCATAGAAAATCGCAAATCTTAGCTTTCCTGTATCAAAATCAAGTGCTGCGCCAAAGGCAAAACCTCTACCTGCTTTTAGGCCAGTATTTAGCCCTGGGGGTTGTACACGGCCTTCCACTTGGTCTTGCGTTAGAGCTCCAGCTAATGATTCTTGGGCAGATCCATAAATTAAAGCGGCTATTTCTGGTGGTAGTGGAGGTAGTGTAGAAGGAATGCCATAGCCCACCATCATATAGGAACTTAAGTTTAAACTCAACGTGCCAATTCCAGCAGATAAGCCTGCTCTATTTTGAGGAGTGCCCATATAAAAATACCATCGTTCACTATCAACATGCATTGAGGCATTAACAAAAAGATCGTTTTCACCACTTCCCACTAAAAAACTCTCAACTTTTACAAACACATCAAAGTTGCCACTTACACGTTCTCCTCCATCAGGGTCTTTATGGTAGGCGATTTCAATATTAGCTCGCACTTTGGCATTCTCTCGCTCACTTATACTGGCCATAATATAGCCTTCGCCTCTAATGCCAATATAGGATAGCCCACCACTTGTGCTAAATGTAGCTTCCAGCGTTACATCCATGTTAAATGCTTCGTTGCTTGGTTGTGTGCCTATAACAGCCGTAATTTTTAAGCCAAATAATTCTTCAAAATATGGCTCATACTGAACCCCTGATGAGGAACTTGTTGTACTCGCAGCCAAAGAGGCAGAGGCAGGTGGTGGTTCTGAAATCCTTCTCATATGATGGTAAACACCTCCGCCAAAGCCATAAATGCCAAACCCAGAGAAGATGGGTACACCCCCAGGAATCGTAATGAGGCCATCGACATACCAGTAGGAGTAGTTGTCTTCTGTATTGAACCTTGCTTGGTCATTTCGAACAACCGTACCAAACATAACTGTCATTTGAGCAGATAAGTCCATGGGCATGGTTACGTCAACAAACCCGCGCATACCATTCCCATAGGTAGGGTCATCTTGATAAAAAACTAATTCACCTTCCAAACGTACTGCTCCTATGGTTTGCTCAATTCGAATCTCATCTAACTGTAAGCCTCCATAGGTAAATCTATCTTGATCGTCTAATAAACTAAGTTGACCAAAGATTGTAAACCCAACATCTGCACTAAACCCAGCATTGGATAGAGTTAAAGCAACATTAAATTCGACTCCAGGCCGATCAAGGTTACTCAAATCTATGCCAATGTCTTTAATGTTTACAGGGAAACCTCCGGCACTTTTTTGCGGACTTGCGTGAGCAAAGTACAAACTGTCCACATCAAATTTTGGTGCCTGAGTACTCAGCCTCAGCCCCTCAAATCGAATTCCTGTAAAATTAAGTGCTGGAATGGCTGATGCTGCCC
>JAMOMJ010000436.1 GCA_027067135.1 Cyclobacteriaceae bacterium | reverse complement strand
GTATCTGCTACTGAACTAACGTATTTACTTACGATTAGCTCACCAAGCACACCAAATAAGGGGAAAGAGAAAGGTAAAATAACTGTGAATTATAGATAAATAATTATTGTAGTAATCCAACGTCGCATTAAAGGGCTTGCCGATTTAACTAAGCCGAAGCTTAAATTTAGCACGATCATTAACAAAACTACAGTCATTAAAATAAGAAGCCAAACTTAGGTAAGTCCTTGTTTTTAAATGCATTGTTATACTCTTTTATTAATTTAAAAAAGGAAAGTCAACTAATCGAGCATTAACTACACTTCTGAAAATATTTTCATCTCCTTCATCATGTTCAGCCAAAGTAAGATAGTAGTTTTGTCCTCTATACTTTTGAAATACTAACCACTCCCCAGTTATTGACTTACTTTTCTCTCTATTACTAATAGCACCTATCGTAGAGCTATGAGCTATATTTTGAATAAATTCATCCATGTTTTTTGAGCTTTCTATAGCAGAGGATACCAAGGAAGAAAGAGCCTTATTGCCACCATATTTTACACCAAAGTGTGAATAAAGATTTTTTGATATATACGAAGCATTTGTGAAATGTGTTTTCATTAATCCTTTTAGCGGTTTTCTTTTAAAGCAGTCAGGTTTTTTGGTAGAAGTTGTATATTCTAGGACTCCTTCAAGCTGTTTAATTTCATCAAGAATTTCAAAAGTATCTAATAATCTATTTTTTCTTAGATACATAATTTGGGCTATAAGAAGACTACTTATCCTAGGAATTTCTAAACCATAAAACCCTACATCATTTGAGGCAAAGTTTTCTAAATATTCTCGTTCCAACATATTAAAGTATTTGGTCTTTTAATTGGCATTTATCAATCCATTCTTGGCGATAAGGAGTATCTTGAAAATTAAGACCAGTTATTTTTTTAAATCTCTTTTCAGATTGCTTGTATGATTGATTTACCCACTCAGAACGCTTTTTATATTCTTCTTTACTTAGCCCTGTAATATTTCCATAAATGCGATTTGCAGCAAGGCTTACCAAACTCTCTGCTGTAAAAGTATCACACCATGGTTTAAAGTTTTTATTATCAGTAGCCTGAACTTGAGCCTGAACAAGCAATATAGTTAGAAGTAAGAGAGAATATTTCATTTGTTCCTTAAAATTAGATGTTCAGTTTTATCTGGAAGAATGCTGTAGGTGGGTTTAATAGTATAACGCTTTGCTAAGGGGCTTGCCGAGTTAAACCTACAAGCCGTAAACAAAAATCATAACCTACCGAAGCTACAAAACACAATATAGAAGCCCTGAGTAGGCAAGTCCATTATTAAGCAACTTGTTATGTTTTAGTCAAATTATTGACTCATGAACTATAATAATCAAAAGGGTTTTTACAGTAGTAATCCTACAAATTTAACAATTAATTCTCCAAAGCCCCAAATAAATGTTCCAGATATACCTACTATTAACTCCCCAAATGATAACTTAATACTAGATGATTCTAAGTTTGAGGTATTTACTTCTCTATCTTTTTGCAACTTCCGTAATTCATTTTCAATCTTTTGCTGAATAACCGGATCTTTTGATGCTAATGAGGTAAACAGGTCCATACGCTCTGGGTGTTTAGTTAAGAAGTTGAGGCTTTCAGTATCTTTTGTTTGTTCTAAAATCTCACCTTTGAAGCGTGAATTTACATAAATAACAATAATTACGAACATTACCATCAATGAACCAAACCTTTCGAATAGAGAATTACAGTAATATGCCTCAAGCACTCCACCAATTATTGCAATTAATATACCTATTATTAAAACTATCCATGGGATGTTTAGTAACCTTAACCACTTTTGCACTAAAGTTGAATTAATTTGAATTCGTGATTTCATAATTTAACTAAGTTATCCATAATTCAATAAAGAACATAACAGTTTATTATGTTTTTTATTTAATAATTTTAGATTTCAACTGATAATCCAACCACATTTTGCACAATATTTAGCTTTAGGTGTTCGTAATAAATGACCACATTCTGGGCATTCCTGCCCCCAGTTCTTTAGTCTGTGATGGCATATAATTTCAAAATGTACATTTGGCTTGCCTGTAAGCTCCTCAAATTTAAGCATAGCTTCTGGCTTACAAAATTCTCTTGCTGTTTGTAAACTACAATTATTCTCCTCTCTATATTCCTGAATAGCCTTTTTTGCTCCTTCAAGTAATGGTGAAACTTGCTCCCATTCATTCTCCTCTAAAAAAGGCATTACTGTTCTGCACTTCCAACAAAAATGTTGTTTCATAAGGATTAACCCTATTATTGTATTAGCTGAGGTATTCCCCCCATTTTTGCACACATCTATACGCTTTTGCCTCGCAGAGACATAACGCCTTGCTAAGGGGCAAGCGAATTAAAACCGCTAACCTTAAAACAAGATAATGCCACCCGAAGCTACAAAACTAAAAAGAAGCCCTGATTTAGCTTGTCCATTGCTTAAGCAACTTGTTATATTTTTTTCCATTAACTAATTTAACTGCAAATTTGGTTTCGTCTTTGACGATCAAGCATTTCTAATCTGTTGTGTGTAAAACCAGGCTTTAATACTAATTCATGTTCCAAACTTTTCCCTTTGAACAATACCTGTGAATCTTCAATTTCCATAACAAATATTGGCTTGGATTTAAGTGTGGAGCACATGCTGGATGAATAACAAAAAGCTCTTAAGCCCTTAATCTTTTTTGCCCACGAGCATCCTAAATTTCCCTCACTCTCACCATCTCTACCTATTCGATATAAGGTCAAGACTTGATTGATTGGCGTGTAGCTCTGTTGAAATTTTGAAAGGTCGAAGCGAAAACAATCATAATTGCCTGAAATTGAACCTGAGGTATATAGCTTGATCTGTGTCTCTGTTCTACCTTGGTCTCGCATAAGATCATTTATATCTTCCTTGTGGGCATTTAAAAAAAATAGTAAGGACTCCAATCGTTCTCCATGCTTATTAGTGTAAAAATCTTCTTCTAAATCTCGTTCTGATGCCAGTACTTTGTCGATATATGTTAGTTCCTTGGAACTTAGATATTCGTTTTTTAAGTGTTCGACATCGATGCAGATAGTATTAAGTAGTGTGGTTAAATATTCATTCAAATGGATTTCTCCTTAAAAAGGACTGATAGAATTCATACTTAAAAATAATGAATGCAGCTGTCTTTGTTTTGATTTCGACCCACTTTAGGGCATTTTTCGTGGGGAACTTGGAAATATAACGTCGCATTAAAGGGCTTGCCGATTTAGCTTAACAAAGCATAAATTTAACATTTACTCCAACAGAACTACAGACTTTAAAAAGAAGCCCCGCTAAGGCAAGTCCGTGATTAAATGCTTTGTTAGACTTTTATTTGAGTCGCTGAATTTAACTCGAATTCACGAGTTTTACTGATGTATTTTTTACCCAACTTTTAAGATCTTCTTCTACCCACGACAAAGCTACAATTGCTTTTGCTTCAGAAGCTTGATCAATTTTTTCCAACATATCAATGCCTCCCCAGAGACCAAGTACGATATTCCTCTCACCATAAGGCCTATATGTGCGACGTGAGTACAATTTAACAGACCTACCTTCTAGAGTAGTATCAGGTCTATTCTTAATTAAAGAATTTAAGAAATCACTGCCAATTACCTTATTTAAAAGTGAATTTCTAAGATCTAACTTAGGAACAACTATTGATATTGAACAATTATATTTAACAGAAAGTATAATAGCCAAAGAGAGAGCTTGTTTTAGCCTTTCCTTGTCTGCCCCTGTTGCTACTACAGCATATTTTTCCATTGTGAATCCCCAAAACTACCAACATAACAAGTTTGTAACTTTTCACAAAGTTTAAAATCAATATTTTTCTCAAAGATAAATGTAAGCTGATACTCTTTACTATCTCTCTAAATACCTTCCATCAGCATACTTATGTAAAATACTCGCAATAAAAGTTTGGTAGGGTATTCCTTCTTTTAAAGCAAGTTTTTGAATCGAATTAAGGTCTCGACTAGTTAAACGAATATTTATTCTTTTGTCTTTTTTAAAAGTTTCTTTAGCATACTCTTGGTGCTTTTCCATTTCTTGCTTTGCATTTATTATAGGCTGAAGCTTCCCAGAATCAAATGCTTCTAGGATCTCTTGTTCTTCATTATCTAGTTTATAATTAGGCATAATTTACTCTCCTACATATTTTTTAGTAGCTTTACGGCTAGGTATAATAGTTTTTAAAAATATTTCATCTTTTTTTTCTTCAACATACGGAATCAAATAAGCATAGTTAATCACAACTACAACAGAAATAAACTGATTTGGGTAACGTTCTTGATTAGGATGAGGATATATATCAACTTCATCACCTTTTTGAATATGGAAAATTATGTCCTCAAAGGAAATACCTCTTTCCTTTTTTAGAAGCTTATTTTTATCAATATTCCAGCTATAGCTCTTCATGAGGAAATAATAGCACAATGTGTGCCTTTTGCACTTATTTATTATTTTTAGTCTAACGCCTCGTTAAATTGATCCGCGGAAAACTCGCACAAAGCTCTTTAAAGCACAAAACTATAGCACAAACAAAACTCAATAAAGAAGCCCTGAGTAGCGGGTCAATTTGGACGACTTGTTGGCTGAGCATGATAGAAACAAGTGGACGAACCGTAGAAGCAAAGACTAGCACCGCAGATGAAACTACCACATTACAACTTTTGCAGGTTTCCTACGAATAAGCACAAACCAAATGGCCTTCACTTCTGTGCGGTAAATAGATGAAACTTGCACATACCAAAAACGTAACCGCATCAGCGCGGAACAAACCCAAAAACTAGTACACTGTAAAAGCACGAGGGAGTGAAAAACTAAAATGAAAAACAGAAGAAAAATTGAATTTCTACAGACTAAAAATAACAACTTTTGCTTTTGTGCAGGATTAGTAAGCGCAGGCATAACCTAAAAAGGTATTCACTTCTGTGCGGAAAGAAGGTGAAACTCACTCAAACCTACAAAACGTCGAAAAACACGGGGGGTGGGAATAACAAACACATAAAATTGAAGCTAAAACGTAAGAATAGGGCGTAAATTAACTAAAAAACCTTGCCACCCCCTCGGTTTTTCGATGATTTGTAAGGAGAATAATTCTACTACTGCATACTCAGAAAGATATTACCCCGAAAGGGGCACGCCAACGCCCCGCACAGCTGATCCACTGGAAAACTGGCACGAGGAACTTTCAAACAACAAAACTATACCACAAACCGTTGCACCCGAAGAAGCCCGACTTAAGTGGGTCAGATGATGTGGCTTGTTGGATTGTAAATTATCAAAAAATTCAGATTACAGATTAACTCAACGCGATAGCGCATGAAATGCTTTGTGTTTTAACCGCTTTTAGAAGTATTCATATTTTTCTACTCAACTAAAAAAGGAGACATAAAGTTCGATTAACGGGTTTGCCAACAA
>JAMOMJ010000435.1 GCA_027067135.1 Cyclobacteriaceae bacterium | reverse complement strand
AGAGAGTTTGACAGCGAACAAAATGCCACCAATAATACAGAAGGGATAATAAACGTAACGTATGATTTCTTTCTTTTTACTAAACCAGACATTGATCTTACTACAAGTCTGGTGGCCTATCCTAGCTTTACAGTAAAAAACAGGTTTAGGTCAGAATTTAATTTTAGAGTGAGATGGAAAGTGTTTAGCAATTTCACCCTCAACTTTAAGTACTATTTCACTTACGATAATAAGCCTCCAACAGAAGAAGCCTTAACATTCGATTACGGCATAAATACTTCTATTGGATATACATTTTAATTAAGACCCATTTCTTACGTTAATATCCCATATTTTCAGGTAAATTTGATTAACCTAACCTGTGTATGAGCGACATTGAAATAATAAGAAACTCGTTTTCGTTTTTGGGAGAAGAGGCATTAAATGAGCTTTTATCCATTGGAACTATACAAACCATACCTGAAGGAACGGAAATATTAAGAGAAGGGCAGTATGTAAAAGTTGTTCCACTAGTAATTGAAGGACTTATTAAGGTCTATACCAAGCAAGAGGATAAAGAACTCCTTCTTTATTACATCCAACCTGAAGAAAGTTGCATTATGTCGTTCTCTGCTAGTTTAAGCAATGACCCAAGTAAGGTGTATGCGGTTACAGAGTCTGAAACCAAAGCACTTTTGCTTCCTGCAACCGAAATGAATAAGTGGATAAAGCAGTTTCCAAATTTGAACAACCTCTTTTTTGGTATGTTTAAACTAAGATACGCTGATTTACTAGATACCATTAATCATATCATTTTTAATAAGCTTGACCAACGAATTTTACTTTATTTAAAAGATAAATCGGAGTTAACCGACAGTAAAGTATTGCAGACTACTCACAAACAGATTGCAAGCGAACTCGGAACAGCTCGTGAAGTAGTAAGTAGAATTATTAAAAAATTAGAAAAAGAAGGCCTTGTATTGCAATTGCAAGAAGGCATTAAACTCATTTGACTGAACCGTATGAATTCTAATGTAAAAAAGTTTATGTTTGTCTTACCTGTATTGCCATTATTGTGGCAATTGCGTTACTTATTGAGTTTTTAGCATAAAAAAAGACCCCACTAAGGAGGTCTTTCAATATTATTATAAAGACGAAAACTAGTCTTCGTCTTCTACTAATGATTCAACTAAGGCAACCACTTTATTGTTCAGTACTTCAACAACGCCTCCTTTAACGGTTACGCTATCTTCACCCTCCTTTTTTACAACATAAGTAATTGGGCCTTCACCCAATGTACTAATTAAAGGTGCATGGCTATTTAATATTTGAAAAGAACCATCGGTTCCCGGAAACGTAGCAGATTCTACTTCGCCTTCAAATACCTTTTTATCTGGAGTGATTACTTCTAAATACATATCTTAAGCTTCCGCTTCAGCCATTAATTTCTCGCCTTTCGCAACTGCATCCTCAATAGTTCCTACCAAGTTAAATGCTGCTTCTGGTAAATGATCAAATTCTCCATCCATAATTTGGTTAAACCCTTTAATGGTTTCTTTAATATCAACCAAAACTCCTGGTAAACCAGTAAACTGCTCAGCCACATGGAAAGGTTGAGATAAGAATCTTTGTACCCTTCTAGCTCTATGAACAACAAGCTTATCTTCATCAGAAAGCTCATCCATACCTAGAATGGCAATAATATCTTGTAATTCAGTATATCGCTGAATAGTTTCTTTTACTCTTTGAGCCGTGTTATAATGCTCTTCTCCTAATACTTCAGCATTCAAAATTCTTGACGTAGAATCCAAAGGATCCACTGCAGGATAAATACCCAGCTCAGCAATTTTACGAGATAATACAGTGGTAGCATCCAAGTGAGCAAATGTAGTTGCTGGTGCTGGATCTGTTAAATCATCGGCAGGCACATATACTGCTTGCACCGAAGTAATAGAGCCTCTTTTTGTAGAAGTAATACGCTCTTGCATAGCTCCCATTTCAGTGGCCAATGTTGGCTGGTAACCAACTGCCGAAGGCATACGACCTAAAAGAGCCGATACTTCAGAGCCTGCTTGCGTAAATCTAAATATATTATCGATAAAGAATAGGATGTCTTTTCCTTCTCCTTCACCATCTCCATCACGGAAATACTCTGCAACGGTAAGTCCTGATAAAGCCACTCGAGCACGTGCTCCGGGAGGCTCATTCATTTGCCCAAACACCAATGTTGCCTGCGATTTTTCTAATTCCTTTTTATCAACTTTAGAAAGATCCCATCCTCCTTCTTCCATCGATTTTTTAAAGTCTTCACCGTAACGAATAATATCCGACTCTAAAAATTCTCTTAATAAATCGTTCCCTTCACGGGTTCTTTCTCCCACACCAGCAAATACAGAAAATCCTTGGTATGCTTTTGCAATATTATTGATTAGCTCTTGGATCAATACCGTTTTACCAACACCAGCACCACCAAAAAGACCAATTTTACCTCCCTTTACATAAGGCTCAAGTAAATCAATTACTTTAATTCCTGTGTAAAGTACTTCTGCTGAAGTTGATAATTCGTCAAATTTAGGAGCATCTCTGTGAATTGGAAGCTTAGTATCTGACTCTGGCTGATCGATTCCATCAATTGCTTCTCCAATTACATTAAATAACCTACCACGAATAGATTCGCCAGTAGGCATACTAATTGGTGAACCTAAGTTGATAACTTCCATACCACGAACTAACCCTTCGGTACTGTCCATGGCAATGGTTCTAACTCTGTCTTCACCTAAATGTTGTTGAACTTCTAAAACTACTTCAGCACCATTGTTTTTAGTAACTCTCAATGCATTTAGAATGTTCGGTAATTCATTTTCACTCTCAAAGCTAACATCCACAACTGGGCCGATTACTTGAGAAACTTTACCTGTATTTGCCATCTTATAATTTTTTGATCAAAGTTTGACCTGTCAATTTCAAGGTGCAAAGCTAGTAGGTTAATTTGCTTTTTGCAAAGCAAGTTTCCGAATTTTAAAAGGAACTAAAAAACTATACAGAATTGTGAGGTTGATGCTTGCGGTTCAACACAATTCTAAAGGTAGTTCCTTGTTCTGGGCTCGATGATTTAACAAATATTTTCCCTTGATGATAGTTTTCAATAATCCTTTTTGCTAATGCCAATCCAAGCCCCCATCCACGTTTTTTAGTTGTAAAACCAGGATTAAAAACCCTTTTTATTTTAGAAGGGTCGATTCCTTTTCCATTATCAGAAATATCTATAAATACTCGCCAATCGCTCCCCTCCATTACATTAATTTCAATTTTGCCAACTCCCCCCATGGCATCAACTGCATTTTTACACACGTTTTCAATTACCCATTCGAACAAGGCCACATTAATTTGGGCATATATTTTTTCGTGCATGCCTTTAACGCTCATGTCAACTTTGCTTGATATTCTTGGCCGTAAATAGTTAATTACACGATTAACTTCTAAAATTATTTCTTCTTCTTTGAGTTTAGGTACGGAGCCTATATTGGAAAATCGCTCAGTAATTAAGCCTAATTTATGTATATCTTTGTCTAGTTCTTCTAAAACATCATGGTTGCGAAATTCTGGATCAGACCTTAAATGCTCCATCCATGCCATTAACGAAGAGATAGGTGTACCTAATTGATGAGCCGTTTCTTTGGCCATGCCTACCCAAACTCTGTTTTGCTCTGCCGTACGGGAATAATTAAACGCCATATAAGCTATAAAGCTAAATATGGCAATTACCGTAAGCTGCACATAAGGGTAAAAGGTGAGCTGAGTTAATAGGTTTGAATTTTTATAGTATAAATATTGCACCAAATAAGGCTTTCCTGTTGACTTATCTATGGGTGCAATTCTTATTGGGGGATAATCTTTCTTCATAGAAGCAACAATGCTTCGCAACTTATTATTCCTTTTAGCAAGTGTCCAAGTTGAATCAAGCTCAATGTTTTTTGATCCATAAATACCTCCCAGCGAGTCCATAATTATCATTGGGATGGAATTATTTTGGTAAATAATTTCTTCGCTAATAAAATTGATATTTTCCGAAGTAGATACTTTTTCGCTCAATGTATATTCAAGTGCTTTTGCATACAAACGAATAAAAGTTTTTTCCTTTGTTTTTAATTTGCTAACAAGAATATTGGTGTAAAAAATGGAACTTCCACTAATCACGAGAGACACCCCAAGCACAATCCATTTTAGGGTTGATTTGTTTTCGTAAAGGTTAAAACCGTCTTTTTTTGCCATTATTTAACTTGCAGTGGCTCCAAGTTAGAAAATAATATGATAATGACATTGCGAGGGTGGAATTTTAAAATAAAATCAGTGTAGGAAAATGACAGCTTAGGTCGGACGTTAGTCAGACCGATTGGGGAGGAATGTAGCTAGTGTCTGTCCATAAAGTCCGCTATCTTCGTTACGCTCATTTAAAAAATGCTCATTTACCTCAGTAAACTCCGCTTTTTAAAATTTCGCAAGCCTTGATAGCAAACTTTCTGAACCAGACACTTACTTTATAGACGAACACTAGCTAGTGTCAAGTCAAGCATACTTTAGCCGAACCAAGCTTTGACATTTTTGCCCTATACTTCTTTAAAAAATATTTCCGTAGCTACGGCTATGGGCATATTTTTTGCATTGTCTAGCCCAAAAATGTCGGCAACTTATACGACACAGTACACTTGACTTAACACTAGTCCGACTATCGTCTGACCTAAGCGTTCATTGGTTAGAATATAGCGAAAAAAAAGGTGTTAATGGTAAGAACAGCCTGCCCCGTTTTTTTCGGGGAAGCAATCTGATGTAAGTATAGAAAAACAGATTCCCACATCTCGTAAAAAACAGATTCGCAAAGACGTTTTGCTAGGACTGATATAATAATTTGCGAATACCCTTGGCGTGGTTCACGCATTCGGTTACAGAACGTGGCTCCATACAATACTCTTCCATATCGCAGTGAATGCCCGAAACACAGCCCATTTTTTTAATTTGAATATTTACAAATCCACTATTATAGTTTTTGCATTTGTCATAGAGATGTACAAGGTTATCAGAATCTGCTACTTCAACTTTATTCTTAACTAAATATGCTTGTAACAATTTAAACATGGACGATTTAGCAGTTTGGCAAGCGGCAAAAGGAACCATTTCTTTTTGTGGTTTTTCCAACTCATTCTCAGCCCTAACCAGTAGTAAGTTGGCTTCGTTAATGAGTTTCTCAAGAGATGTATTATCCATGAACTAAAGTTAAATAATAAAACGTCATTGCGAGGCACGAAGCAACCTGTAAAAGGAAAATTACTTAGCCTATTATACCAAGGTGACTTTCAATTTACAGATTACCACGGTCGTGCCTCCCTACCATTGACGGATTTGTATAAAGAGGTTCCAAATCATCCTGTTTTCTATTCCGAGGTACGAGGAATCTTCTGCTTTTCGAAGATAACTTTCCAGCCTCACAAGATTCCTCGTACCTCGGAATAGAAAAGAAATCTTTTGTGATTCCGT
>JAMOMJ010000434.1 GCA_027067135.1 Cyclobacteriaceae bacterium | reverse complement strand
ATGTTCTGATTTGAGTTTGTATAAGAAAGGTAGGGATTTATTTTACTTCAAAAAATCACTTGCCATTTTACCATCCATAAACCCAAATTCGTTGCCCCAACTATTATTAATATAGGTCATGATTTCGGCTATTTCTAAATTAGAAAGGTGGGGGTGTGGAGGCATTGTAGGTTGGTATGAAATGCCATTAACCGTAATGGGTTCCGAAGCTCCATATTTAATAAGATGTACTGATTTAGTTTGATTTGCTCTTAAAAAATCAGATTTAGCCAGAGGCGGAATTAGTTTTTTTAATCCTTTGCCATCGGTTTGGTGGCAGGAGGCACAATTAAGCTTATATAAATCACGGCCTTGAATAATATACTTCTGGTATTTGTTCTGTTCTTTGGTAGAAAGCTTTTTAAAGGCTTCGTTGTTTCGGGCAGGGCCGCAGCCTATTAAAAAAAGAAATATGAAAGGAGAAATATGAAAGAGTAAAGAAAAAAGAAAAAAGAAAAAACTTGAACCATGTGGTTTACTCTTAGGTTTCTTCTTTGCGCCTTTACGTCTTTGCGGTGATTTCATCAATCCTTAATTCTTCCAAACCTTAAAGCTTTTAGCATAAAGTCTGGCAGGGGCTTTAATGGATCTCTATTTTCTAAATTTAAGAAGATACCTAACTTTTCTATGATAGGAATTTTATACACTTCAATTAGTTCAATTAGCGTGCCGTCTGGGTCTTCAATATACGTACAGTGCACTCGGGTGGTACCTCCCATATCTAAAGTGTCTTCCGTATCGCACGTAAAACCAAAGCCTTTTTCTGCCAAGTCTTTTCCCAACTCCTTCATTCCACGTACATCAAAGCCAAGGTGAACAAAGCCAATGTCTCCCCACAATCGGTCTGCGTAAATTTTCTTAGGGGTATAGTTAATAGCTTGAGCTAGTTCGATATAAGTGTCTGCCATTACTTTGGCAAAACCGCCACCTGGTTTATTGCTTTGAGCTAATCGAACTCTTCTAAACGTTTTATCTCCTCCAGAAACAGTGTTTTTCCAATCGTCAAAAACTGCTGTTTCATCAAATATAATTTTATCATATCCCAAGAGATCAGCATAAAGAGTTAATGCTTTATCAATATCGGTTACACCAACAGTGCTACCCACTGGGCCTCCAGTTACATGGCGTAATTTAGTGTACCATCCACCCCCAGGAATTACTTGAAATAAAAGCCCATTGGGGTCTTTTAAATAAAATGTTTTACCACCATAAGGCAGTTCTTGCATCTCACCAATTACATCAGCGCCCTGCCCGTCTGGCAGGCGGGTATTTTCTTTAAACCATTTAAAGGTTTTTTCTACATCGGGAGATTTTATTTGAGCTATAAAAATTCCTAAATCACCTAGTTCAAAACTAACATCGGCATCGGTGGCTGTAAACGAAACGGGGCTAACTACTTCCATCGCCAAACCTCCCTGAAGGTTTAGAATCATAGCGGCTCGTTTATTAATAATGTCGCCCTTCGTATAAATCTGCATTAAGGGCGCTTCTGCTTCACCATTAAACATCGCAATATCCATCCCAAAAAACTTTCGGTACCATTTCCACGATTCTGCGTGGTTGGGAACGCCTACACCTACATGCTGAAGACCATTAATTCGTTTATACATAACATTCTGTTGATATTAATAATGCGCAAAGTTATAAAAATAGTTGACCTACGCATTACCTCTTTTTATTTTAAGAGAATCTCTTAACCTGAGTTCGGGATAAGGAATGCTGTCAACTTTAATCGAAATTTTCATAAACAACTTAGATTTTTGTAGGACTAACGGGTTAATTCCTGCCTGCAGGTAGGAATTAACCCGTTAGTCCTTTGCTTTTTATATTAAAAGCTCACCTACTATTTTATTTTCTGGCAGCTATTCCTTATCCCGAACTCAGGTTATTAAATTCAATGACAATTCTCAGCAAGGTATAGCACTTGAACCACTACTTTTGCCCGTTAATTAAAAGGAGATGCCATCCTAGAAATAATTTGTATGAATTACCAAAATTTAAGCAATTACATAACTCAATATAAAGAGGAAGGAAAGAAGTATTTTATCACTTCTTCATTTCAATCACATAGTTTGGTGCTGCTCCATATGTTAAGCAGAATTGATCCTCATTTAGCTGTTATATTTATTAATACGGGCTATCATTTTCCTGAAACTATTAAGTTTAGAGATGAAGTAATGAATGCTTTTGGAATGGATAATTTGATTGATTTAAAATCTTCAATGCCAAAATCTATGCAAATGGATGCTGGCGGGAGGTTATTATTTGCTTCTGACCCTGACCATTGCTGTTATATAAATAAAACCCAACCTTTAGACTCTATTTTACGAACCCACGATGTGTGGATTAATGGAGTACGGGCAGATCAAAGTGCTACACGAAAGCAAATGAAGGAAACTCAGATAGCCCCTCATAACACCATTCGACTTCACCCTATGTTAGATTGGACTTCTAAAATGGTGTATGAATATCAAAAAGAGCATAATTTACCAAAGCACCCATTGGATACTCAAGGTTATATGAGTATTGGATGCGAACCTTGCACAAGAAAAATTGACCCTGAGATGCAGGAACGAGAGGCGAGATGGTACGGGTTAAACAAAACTGAGTGTGGATTACACACGGATTTAATAAAGCAATGAGAATATTAGTAATTGGAGGCGCAGGCTATATTGGTACTGCCTTGGTTGAGCGATTAGCAGAATCATCAACTGTAAGCAAAGTGGTTATTTATGATAATTTGAGCAGGGGAAATTATAATTTATTCCTTGGAGAAAAGCTGAGTGAAACCTCTATCATTTCATTAGTTCAAGGAGATATTTTAGATACGCGATCGCTCAAAAAAGCAATGAAGGATATCGATATTGTGTATCATTTGGCAGCACGAGTAACAACACCTTATGCCAATTTAGACCCACATATTTATGAGCAAGTAAACCATTGGGGAACGGCAGAAGTAGTTTCTGCAGTGGAGGAATCGGGTGTTAAGCAATTGGTGTATTTAAGTAGTACGAGCGTGTATGGTGCTTCTGATAAGCAGGCCACGGAATCGACTTTTCCGAATCCTAAAACCTTTTATGGCAATTCTAAACTAAGAGCAGAGAAGCATGTAGAACGATTAGTTGATAAGGGTAGGGCAATAATTATCCGTGCTGGGAATGTGTATGGGTTTAACCAATCTATGCGGTTTGATGCCGTTATCAATCGATTTGCATTTGAAGCCAATTTTTCTAAGAAGATTAGCATACAAGGTAGTGGTAAACAATCCAGGGCATTCGTACATATCGATGCGATTAGCCAAGTATTAGCAGAACTTCCTTTCAAGGAGCTGCCTTCTGACACCTATAATCTAGCATTAAGTAATTATTCAGTACTTGACCTTGTAGATGTTTTTAAAGAATTGATCCCTGCCCTTGAGTTTATTTTCGTAGATCAGCATCAAGAACTTCGCAATTTTGAGCTGGATGTAAATCTGAAAGTAGCTCAATTTATAGACCTACCTAAAGTTGGAAAGCTAAAAGATGAATTGGATGAGTTTTTAAGAAAGTTTAGTTTTTAATTAGCTTAAACAAGGACGAAAAGCCACAAAGTTTCAAATTTTAGTTTTCACCTTTCATATTTAGGTTACCCCATCATCATGCCCACAATCGTGGCAGACATAAGAGATGCTAACGTACCTGCGAGCAATGCTTTGAGTCCATACTTAGAAAGTAATACCCGCTGACCAGGAGCCAAGCCTCCGATTCCTCCAATCTGAATACCTATGGAAGCAAAATTGGCAAATCCACAGAGCATGTAAGTAGCCATTATAATCGATTTAGTAGATGCAAAGGAGCCAGCCGCCTTCATTGTGGCTAGGCTTTCATACCCAACAAATTCACTAGCAATTAGTTTTTCTCCTAATAGCTGGCCAACAAGCGTAATGTCTTGCGAAACAACACCAATGAGCCACATAAGAGGAGCGAATATATACCCTAATATAAATTTGAGAGATAGGGAATTATATTGCCCATCGGTAAAACCTGCAATGGTGTCATTAAGTCCAGTTACTGAGCCTACTTTTACAAATACATAGTCGAACATGGCAATAAAGGCGAAGAATACCATTAACATGGCTCCTACATTAAGCGCTAGTTTTAATCCTTCAGAAGTACCATTACTCATGGCATCTAGGAAATTACTCCCTACATTTTGCTTACTAATTTTAATATTAGAGTCAATTTTTTCTGTTTGAGGAACTAGTATTTTAGATATAACAATGGCACCAGGAGCCGCCATAATAGATGCTGCAAGCAAGTGCTTTGCAAATATCAAACGTTGTACTGGGTCATCTCCACCCAAGAAACCTATGTAGGCAGCTAACACGCCTCCAGCTACAGTCGCCATTCCACCTGTCATTACCAGCAGAATTTCTGACTTATTCATTTTTTCTAAATAAGCCTTAATTAAGAGAGGTGCCTCTGTTTGTCCCAGAAAAATATTGCCTGCTACAGAAAGTGACTCAGCACCAGATATTTTAAGCGCTTTGGTCAATAACCACGCTAATCCATATACTACTTTCTGAATGATGCCTAAATAGAATAGCACACTTGTTAAAGCCGAAAAGAAAATAATTGTAGGTAGTATTTGTAGCGCAAAAATAAATCCAAAGGAGTCAATATTTAACAAATCTCCAAATAAAAATGTGCTCCCATCTCTGGTAAAGTCCAGCACTTTAATAAATATTTTACCAAAGAATTCGAAGGTTGCTCTTACCCAGGCCAAATTCAAAATACTAAATGCTAGTACTAATTGAGAGCCTAGACCTACCATTACTACCTGCCAAGAAATAGCTTTACGGTTACTACTAAATAAATAGGCTATGAGTATTAAAGAAGCCATTCCTAGTATTCCTCTTGGAATAGAAACGAGAAGGTTTGAGTCTTCTGAGAGTAATTTTTCATCGATTTTTTCTTCTGTAGATACAGCAGTATCAGGTGTTTCATTGATGATGGCTTCGGAAGCTATCGTTTGAGAGTTACTATCAACTGCTACACTATCAGTTTGAGCAATGCTAAAAAAAGATGTTAATATGAATATTATTGAAAATGAGTAATGTAAAAATTTATTCATATTGGGCTTGGCTTATTATTTTAAAATCAAGCTAAAGAACGATTAATTTCTCACTTGGCAAAATGTACAGGCCTCGGATTTTGGCTTGCAGAAATCAGGAAATTAAAAAGGGATACTTACAGTAAGTATCCCTTTTTAATTTTGTGATAAACAAAGAATGTCTATCTCAGATTAGGTGCAGCAGCCAATAGCTCATCTGATGCACCTTCTGTAAATTTCTCAAAGTTCTTATTAAACTGTGCAGCCAAGTCGTATGCCTTATCATCATAAGCAGCCTTGTCGTCCCATGTAAGTTTTGGGTTAAGTACTTCTGAAGGCACATTAGGACAAGTTTTTGGCATTTTTAATCCAAACACTTCGTGGGTAGTATATTCTACATTGTCCAAGTCGCCATTTAATGCAGCCGTGATTAATGCCCTTGTAATTTTTAAGCTCATACGCTCTCCAATTCCATAGGGGCCACCTGACCATCCAGTATTCACCAGCCAAACATTAGCACCTGATTCTTGCATTTTTTTGCTCAACATTTCGCCATACACAGTTGGGTGTAAAGGCATAAATGGAGCACCAAAACAAGCGGAAAATGCAGTAACAGGTTCAGTAATGCCTGCTTCAGTACCTGCTACTTTAGCCGTGTAGCCAGAAATAAATTGGTAAGCAGCTTGCGCAGGAGTGAGTTTAGAAATAGGAGGTAATACGCCAAAAGCATCGGCTGTTAAAAAAAATATGTTCTTTGCACCCATACCAATAGATGGCTCTACAATATTATCTATATGATAGATTGGATAGCTTACACGGGTGTTTTCTGTGATAGACCCATCTTCAAAATCTACTTCGTTAGTGCCAGCTTTAAACACTACATTTTCCAATATAGCTCCTGGTTTAATAGCATTATAAATATCAGGTTCTTTATCCGCTGATAAATCAATTGTTTTTGCATAGCAACCACCTTCAAAATTAAATACAGAGTTGTCTGACCAGCCGTGCTCATCATCTCCAATTAATTTACGATTTGGGTCAGCCGAAAGAGTTGTTTTTCCGGTACCTGATAAACCAAAAAATACAGCAGTGTCGCCATCTTTGCCAATATTAGCAGAGCAGTGCATTGCTAATACATTTTTTTGATGAGGTAAGATGAAATTTAGCGCAGAAAAAATACCTTTTTTAATTTCACCTGTGTATCCGGTTCCACCAATTAAAGCAATTTTTTTAGTAAAGTTGAGAATAGCAAAATTGGCTTGCCTTGTTCCATCTACTTTGGGGTCGGCCATAAAACCTGGAGCATTTACAATAGTCCATTCAGGTTCAAAATTCTCTAATTCCTCCGTTGTTGGCCTTAGAAACATATTGTACACAAACATGTTCATCCAAGGCAGTTCAGTTACAGCTCTAATATTCAGCTTATAACTTGGATCTGCACAAGCGTATGCATCTCTTACATAAATATCCTTGTTCGAAAGGTAGGCAACCACTTTATCATATAAAACATCAAATTTATCCGCATCAAAAGGAATGTTGATATTGCCCCACCACACACTGTCTTTTGTGATGTCGTCTTTTACAATAAATCTGTCTTTTGGTGATCGGCCTGTGAACTTGCCTGTGAGCACATTAAGAGCTCCGCTATCTGCCTTGGTAGCCATCCCTTTTTCTACAGAGATTTTTGCCAATTTTTCTGGTGAGAGGTTCCAGAATGCATTCGCATTTTTTATACCCAGCTCTTCCAAAGAAGAATCCATGGGGGTTACTTCAAATTTTAACATATTACTTGGTTAATTAACGAGTTAAAAGTTGCCCACAAAGCTAGTACTTAAATTATTGTTTAGCCCAAGTTTAAAGGCGAAGCTTTCAATTTAGTATTGATTTTAATATCACTTTAGTAGCCCCAGAAAATATAAATATTACAATATTATAGCCTCATGGCCAATTCTTGCCCTGTCCTTAAATCAAACATTATTAATGTCCTTGTTTAAATAAGTTGAGCGTAGTATTTTGGGGCTTTTAAAATCTGGAGAGTTCTAGTAAATCTAAACAAACTTAAATTATATGAGTACTGATTCTATTAAAGAAGAAACATTATTTGGCCACCCCAAAGGGTTAGCTATTTTGTTTTTTACAGAAATGTGGGAACGCTTTAGCTACTATGGTATGCGTGGGTTATTTGTGCTTTACCTAGTAGCCGATGTTGCAGAAGGAGGATTTGGTTGGAGTCAGGTGGAAGCTCTATCATTATATGGTACATATACTATGATGGTGTATTTAATGAGTATTCCTGGTGGAATTTTGGCTGATAAATTTGTTGGACAAAAGAAAGCTGTAATGATTGGAGGTTTCTTATTGGTGGTTGGCCACGGAATTATGGCTTTGCCAGGTGAAACCATGTTTTATACCGCTATTACGTTAATTGTATTAGGTGTTGGGGCTTTAAAGGCTAATATTTCAACCATGGTTGGGCAGCTTTATAAGCAAGGAGATATTAGGAGAGATAAGGGGTTTACCTTGTTTTATATGGGTATAAACCTTGGTTCTGCTCTTTCTGCTTTAATAGTTGGGTACGTAGGTGAAACGTATGGTTGGCATTATGGATTTGGGTTAGCAGGAATTGGAATGCTATTTGGACAAATTCAGTTTTTATGGGGAGGTAAATACCTAAAAGGAATAGGCGATAAAAATGAGGAACCCGAAACAGTAACAAGTGAGGAGTCTAATCATTTTATGCGCTTATTGAAAAACCCTGTTTCGTTAGCGATTACTGCTATATTGTTTGCATTTGGAGTTTATACGGTAATTATGATTAGTGTTCTATTTGGAATATTATTAATGTTTGCCTCCATATTCCTAGGTTTTGGTATCAATATCTATAAATATGAGCTTGACGAAAAAGAACGTGATCGAATTATTGTCCTGTTAGTTTCATTTTTAATGGTAATTGCCTTTTGGGGTGCTTTTGAGCAAGCAGGAGGGCTGATGAATTTATACACCGATCAAAAGACTGATAAAAGCGTTTTTGGCCTATTTGAAATGACCGCAGCTCAGTTTCAATTTTTTAATCCTGTATTTATAATATTACTTGGAGTGCCTTTAGCTAGTTTTTGGGCTGCACGTAGAGTGAAAGGAAAAGAAGAATCTGCTGTGTTTAAAATGGCAGTTGGTAATATTATTATGGGTATGGGTTTTGTACTTATGGTAGGTGCTACTAAGCAAGCTGCAGGTGGTGGTTTGGCCAGTATGTGGTGGATAGTTGGTGCTTATTTATTGCACACCATTGGAGAACTAAGTTCTTCACCTGTGGCATTATCTTTTGTTACAAAGCTTGCTCCTGTAAAATATGGTTCCATTATGATGGGGCTCTATTTTGCTATGACGGGCATGGGTAATAAAGTAGCCGGATTATTAGGAGAATCAGCATCTCATTTTGGAGAAATGGAAGTGTTTGCAGGTATCGGAATTTTCTCTGTACTTTTTGGCTTGCTATTGATTGTATTCCTTAAAAAATTGAAAAAACTAACGCATGGTGCAGAAGATATCGTGCTAGAAGGAGGACATTAATATTATAATTATAGGCTATATAAAAAGTAATACGGGCATTCAGAACGAAGTGAAGAATCTTATTGTACATTCCTCTATTTTAAATTGAGATTGCTTTGTTCCTCAAAAAGACGTGTAACTATTTACTTTTTGTATAGCTTACTTTTTAATTTGTAACTAAAACCAAGTATGAATACCAACAAAGAACCTCAGCTATTTGGCCATCCAAAAGGCTTATTCTACCTCTTTTTTGCAGAGTTATGGGAACGTTTTTCCTTTTATGGAATGCGGGCTCTCCTCATTCTGTATATGACGGAGGAGATTTATAAGGCCTTAGAAAATAGAGATATAATTGCTTCTACCATTTATGCATCTTATGGAGCCTTAATTTATGCAACTCCTGTAATAGGAGGGATGTTAGCAGATAAACTATTTGGCATGAGACGTTCTATCATGCTTGGTGGTAGCCTAATGGCCTTGGGTCATTTTGTACTGGCATTTGATTCACAATTCTTCTTTTTCATAGCACTTGGCTTATTAATTGTTGGCAATGGTTTTATGAAACCCAATATTTCCACATTTGTTGGTGCACTTTATACCCAAGGTGATGATAGACGAGATTCTGGGTTTACCATTTTTTATATGGGTATTAATATAGGGGCTTTTGTTGCACCACTATTTTGTGGTTGGCTTGGCATAACTTATGGTTGGCATTATGGGTTTGGAGCTGCTGGCATTGGTATGGTACTCGGAGTTTTAACCTTTTGGAATGGAATTAAAAGTGGTATTTTCGGGGATCACGGTTATGCGCCTGATGAGGCTGCTTTAGACAAAAAGAAATTTGGTATTAAAATGAAACAATGGGTACCCATTGTTTCATTTTTGGTTGTTCCCGTAATAGCCCTAATGATGTATTATGGAGAAATGACTATTCCATTTATTGGTACTATTAATTACGAAGCGCAATTGGTTGATTATACCTTTTGGATAATTCTCGTAGTTATTATTTATGTAATCGGTAAAACAATGATGGAAGTTTCAAAAGTGGAGAGACAACGCCTAATGGTTATTGTAGTACTAACTATGCTAATGACTCTTTTTTGGGGATTTTACGAACTTTCAGGGAGTATTATTACGCTTTTTGCTCTTCGTAATGTAAACCTTGTTTGGATTAATGCTTCGCAAACCAATGCGATTACAGCCATGTTTATCATATTATTTGCCATTCCGTTTTCTTGGTTATGGGTGTACTTATCTAAAAAGAAAATGAATCCATATACACCCTATAAATTTGCTTTTGGCTTACTTATTTTAGGTGTAGGTTATATCATTTACGCAATTAGTGGAAATGCTGCGGATGGTGCAGGGAGAGTGCCATTTATTTATATGGTGTTGGGGTATATGATGTTCTCAACAGGAGAACTATTTATGTCGCCCGTTGGTTTGTCAAAGGTTACAGAACTAGCTCCTGCTAAAATTGTATCCTTTATGATGGGGGTATGGTTTTTGTCATCGGCATTTGCTTTTAGGCTGGTTGGTTTAGTGGGCAGCATGTTAGCCGTGGAAGGTAGTTCTGAAACAGCCGACCCTTTGGTGTCACTTGCCATTTATACCGATGGGTTTTGGCAAATAGCTTATGTTACATTGGGTGGAGCAGCTTTAGCTTTTCTAATAGCACCAATTATGAAAAAATGGATGCATGGCATACATTAAAATCATACTTTAGTAAGTACTCAAAAAGAGATTTTACTATTTTAGCAATCTGAAACTAGCTTGAACTATAAATCTTACAACTTAACTAATAATGGACAATGTTTTTATAAAAGGAACTGACAGAACCCCAGAAGTTGATTTTAACTTTGCTACGGGCGTTTTAGCTATTTCTGGTAGATCCATTACTGAAAATCCTATCAGTTTCTATAAAGAACTCGAAGCATTAATAATAGCGTATGGGAAAAACCCTGCCTCTCAAACTTTATTTAGCGTAACTTTGGAGTATTTTAATACCAGTACGAGTAAGTGCTTGGTAGAGCTTTTTAAGCTATTAGAAACCATTCAATCTAACCAATATGAAGTACTCGTAGAATGGTTTTATGAGAAAGATGATGAAGAAATAATGGACTCTGGAGAGGACTATAAAGATATTGTTGATATTCCATTTGAGGTTAAGATGTTAAACTAGCCGTTAAATTTTTGACGATAGACTTAAGACTACTGCTTCCTCCGAATTCAGCTTGCCATCGGCCAGTATGTGTCTAACATCTATATATCTATTACCTAACATTTATTGTCTTAAAATCATGTCCACAAATTCTCCATTTCTTCTAATGTTTTACCCTTAGTTTCAGGAACGAATTTAATAACAAACGCAATTGTTATTAAACAAAAGAATGCAAATAGGAAATAAGGAAGTGCTCCATTAAACATGGTTGTATTCAACGCACTTTTATTAACTACCGGGAAACTATTGGCAACAATAGCATTAAACAACCACTGAACAGCTACTGCAATTGACAAAGCAGTACTTCGAATTTGGTTTGGAAATATTTCCGAGAGCATTACCCAAACAATGGGACCCATTGAAAGTGCAAATGAACCTATAAACGCTAGCATAGCAATGAGTGAAACCACACCTAGTTGCTGGTAATAGATAGAAAGTCCGAGGGTAGCTAAGCTTACAAACATTCCTATTGTACCTACAATTAGCAAGGGCTTTCTACCCCAACTATCTACCGTAAAAATAGCCACAAAG
>JAMOMJ010000433.1 GCA_027067135.1 Cyclobacteriaceae bacterium | reverse complement strand
TGCCCCAAGCCAAAGCTGTTGTTGTAAGGCATCTTCAGGGCCGAAACCTAATGCATTGCTAAATATTTCTGCACCATAATATAAAATGGCATTTATACCTGTTACTTGTTGAAATACTGATAACATAACTCCAATAAATAACACAAACCCCATTCCTTGAGCAAATAACTTTACTTTATGGTGTTTTGTATTGTCTGTAAGCGATGTTTCAATTTGTTTGTACTCTTCTTCAAGTTCAGCTTCGCTAGTTGTAATACTCGCTAAAACTTTTCTTGCATCTTCATTTCTTGATTGTAGCATTAACCATCGTGGGCTGTGAGGTATAAAAAAGAGTAGGACGAAAAAAGAAACTGAAGGAATCAATTCTGTCCAAAACATAATCCGCCAACCTTCTTGTACATTTTTTTCGTGCAACAGATTAGCTGCTTCGGTAGTTAAAACCGATTCGTTAGTGCCCCCAATAAAATAAGTTGCAAGAAAAACCACAAAAAAACCAATAACTATGGCCAACTGGTAAACAGAAACCAATCTGCCTCGTTGTTTTGCAGGGGCAATTTCAGCTATATACATAGGGGCAGTCATAGAGGCAATGCCAACACCAAGTCCTCCAATAATTCGAAATATGGCAAGTACTGTTAGCGAATCAGCAATGCCCGAACCCCAGGCTGAAAGCGAAAATAAAAAAGCCGAAATGAGTAAGGTATATTTACGACTGATTTTACTGCTTAAATAGCCAGCGATTATGGCTCCAGCCAAACAACCATAAAGTGCGCTACTTACTGCCCAACCCTGTTCGCCACTTGTTAAATTAAAGTACTCGGTAAAGTATAATTGAGACCCACTAATTACACCAGTATCATATCCAAATAGGAGACCACCTAAAGAGGCAACCATAGTGTTTAAAAGGATGTTATTCGATTTATTTGCCATTGAATTAATTTATTTTTTAATAAAAATCATTAAAAGGTAAGGTATTATGATTATGTAATACGGAAGATTTTTGTAAAAAAGTTTAGGAGTTGGATATTAGTTATTTTTAAGTGTAAAAGTTTGTCGGAATTCAAAATCCGAACTACCAGCAATTGCAACTTCAAATTCACCTGGTTCTGCTTTAAATTCATTTTGAGCACTTGTATTATAAAATTTCAAATCACTTGTTTTAACACTGAAAACAACATCTATACTTTCCCCTTTTTTAATAAATATTTTTTGAAACCCTTTTAATTCTTTTATAGGTCTTGTAATACTGCCCACTTTATCATGCACATACAATTGAGCAACCTCATGCCCATCAAAGTTTCCTGTGTTGGTTACTGTTACCCAAACTTGCAAACTATCATTCATATTAATCTCTGGTTTACTTATCTCAGTTTTTGAATATGTAAATGAGGTATAGCTTAATCCATACCCAAAAGGGTATAAAGGAGTATTTGGAGAATCGATATAATTGGATTTGTAATCTTCGGTTGGGCTTAAATTAGAAATAGGACGCCCTGTATTCTTCATATTATAATAGATGGGCACTTGTCCTATATTTCTTGGAAATGTTACCGGCAACTTTCCCGAAGGATTATAGATTCCAAATAACACATCGACAACACCTAGCCCACCCATAGTACCTGGAAACCAAGTTTCTAATATGGCATCAACCGTTTTATGTTCTTCAGAAAGATCTAAAGGCCGCCCATTCATTAAAACTAAAATGATTGGCTTATTGGGCACTTCTTTTGCAATTGTATTAATTAATTGAGTTTGCAGGCCTGGCAGTTTAATAGTAGTTCTAGATGCAGCCTCGCCACTCATATGATAGTGTTCTCCCATTACCATTACCACCACATCGGCTTTTTTAGCGGCTGTTATTGCAGCCTTAAAACCCTCTGTATTTTCCGACTCAATATCGCAACCTTTTGCATAGAATATGTTGCTTTCATCTACATACTCTTGTAAACCTTCATATATGCTGAAGGCTTTACCGTAACGATCTCCGGCAGCAGCCCAATTGCCTATAATACTTTCTTCATCTTTTGCTAATGGCCCTAAGAGTGCAATTGTTTTTGTCTTTTGCAGGGGCAACGCACTATTATCGTTTTTTAATAGTACAGAAGATGCAGCCGCAGCTAAACGTGCTTGGTCTAAAAATTCTTCTTTATAAACTACTTCTTTTTCACGAGCTTCATCGGAGTATCGGTAAGGATCGTTAAATAGCCCTAACTTAAATTTAGCTTCCAAAATTTTTCTACAGGCTTGTTCAATAATTTCCTTCTTTACTTTTCCTTCTTCTACTAGTTCTTTAAGATACAAGCGGTTTACACTACCCATCATATCCATATCTACTCCAGCATTCATAGCTATTTGAGCAGCGTCTTTTTCATCCTTCGCAAAACCATGAGGAACCAATTCATTAATAGAAGTATAATCAGAAACGACAAACCCATTAAAATTCCATTGGTCTCTAAGTATGTTTCGATATAAAAATTTGCTTCCAGAAACTGGCACCCCATTTAAATCATTAAATCCAGTCATAAATGTTTCTACACCTGCATCAACTGCTGCTTTAAAAGGAGGGAGGTAGGTGTTGTACAACTCATCATCTCCAATACTTGTAGTGTGATACTCTCTACCAGCCTGTGCAGCA
>JAMOMJ010000432.1 GCA_027067135.1 Cyclobacteriaceae bacterium | reverse complement strand
TAGCCAACAAAATGTTTGGCACAGGCAAGGATGGTGTTATTTAATGATAGGTCATTACCTTGAAATCCTAAAACGCTTGCTTTGGAGATTTCAGACGCTAAATACACGTCTTCTCCAGATCCTTCTGACATACGACCCCACCTTGGATCTCTTGCAATGTCAACCATAGGTGCAAAAGTCCAATGCAATCCTTCAGCTGAAGCTTCTTCGGCAGCAATTCTTGCGCTCTTTCCAATTAGTGGTAAATCCCAACTAGCTGCAAGACCTAAATTTATTGGAAAAATGGTTTTATGCCCATGTATTACATCATAACCAAAAAGGAGAGGAATGCCTAACCTTGTTTCTTCTACTGCTATTTTTTGTAAAGCACGTGTTCCTTTGGCAGAAAAAACATTAAGCATTGCGCCTGCATTACCTTCTTTTATGTACTTTCTATTGCCATTACTAACAATAGGGCCTGTTACGTCCCAATCTCCACTGTACATTACGGTTTGCCCAATTTTTTCTTCCAAAGTCATTAAATTCATGAGGGAGTCTATTTTAGAGGCATAACTTAGAGTTTCAACCTTTACCTGTTGGTTATTGCAAGCAAAACTGATATACAGTACTGCACCAAGTATCCAACTATTGATTTTTGTTAGTTTATTCATATTACTGTTTCCTCTTATTATTAGAAAAACCAAGTTTTTTTAATCCTGTTTTAACTTCTGGCGCAGCCATAAAAAGATTCCATATAAGTCCTGTTCTGTAATTTTCAATCATTATAGGGATGGGGCCCTGATCAATGGCTAAATACCTGCGTACATACCAATTATGCTCAAAGCTAAATGCATCGTATGGGCCGTATTTCCCAACAAGAGAATCAGCATCAAAGTACAAATACTTAAGCATGGCCATGCTCTTTTGGGGGGTGTAGGGGAAAGATGACAAAGCAGCAGTGGGAGATATTACACCCAAATCATCATCTGGTTTATGGGCAGCATAGCCTTTCATAGAATAGCTTGATGTAAGTCCCCAACAATTTGCCCCATATCCTTTGTAATTGCTGAGGTTCTCAAGGCAATGAGTATAATGTATAAGAACGTGGTTATTTGTTAATTTCCAATAATTTCCATATTGGTCTTCCAGATTAGTTGGGTTTAATCCTAAAAATGAATAATGCGCCCAAAATAAAGGCCCAACAGGTGAGTTATCATTATCGTAATGATCGAGTTCAGTAGGTAAACCATAATACATAGTGTCGTTAGAAATATCCCCATTTCGAGCCCATCCTTGATGATATACGTTTTTGTTAATACCGTGTGTAGGAGAAGAGGCTGCTAGCACATACATTATTAAGGCTTCGTTATACCCTCTTACTTTAAAGTTAATTTGCCACCCATAGGTAGGAGACCAATGCCAGTAGAGTCCATTGTTTTCTCCTTTTGTGTGCCAATCAAACTCAATGTTTTGCCAAAGCGTGTTAATCCGATTAATCAGTTTTGCTTCTTTAGCATTGCTACTAAGTAAGTATTGGCGGACAGTAAGTAAACCTGCGGCTAAAAAAGATGTTTCAACCAAATCGCCTCCATTGTCCATTTTGCTAAAAGCAACAACTTTGCCTGAAGGATTCCACCAATGAGGCCATACGCCATGAAAGCTGTCAGCATTTTCAAGAAATGTAATATTTTTTTCAAACCTTTTTATGCCTTCACTTCTGGTAATAAACCCACGTTCAATACCTACAATAATGGCCATAAGCCCGAACCCAGAACCTCCGGAGGTAATCACGTTTTTATTATGAACTGGGTAAATATTATCTAAATGTATCCTTTCCAAGGCCATACCACTAATTGAGTCAGCTCCTTCCCAAAAATATTGGAAGGTTTGGTATTGGATCAGTGTAAGTAAGGAGTCTTCAGAAATAGACCTGTCCACTTTTGTTGGCAAGTCGTTTTTTTTATTGGTTTTGGTACAGCTTATCGATATGAGAAGAATTCCAGTTAATATTGCAAGTAGGTGTTTATATTTCATCTAATAAGAGGTAAACCCAAGTTTGTCAAGTCCATCAGTAATTTCGGTATCGGTCATAAACAAATCCCACAACAATCCCGTTCTATGATTTTCAATCATTAGTATAATAGGGCCTTGGTCTATGGCTAGGTAGGATGTGGCATACCAGTTTTCGGTTACATTAAACGCATCGTAAAATCCGTATTCTCCCCATAAACGGTCTCCCATATAATAATAGAAATTGCTAATGGCCTCCATTGATTCCTCAGGTGTGTAGGGGATAGATGAAATGGCAGCAGTGGGTGTAATTACGCCCTTATCGTTGGTGGGGGAATGTGCAGAATAACCTTCGTGGTTATCGCTAGCAGTTAGCCCCCAATATCTACTGCTATAATTAATAAATTCTTTAGGGTTATCTATACAATATGCTCTATTTATCAAGGTATGATTGGTATTTTGTGTCCAATAATCTGCATATTGGTCTTCAAGATTGCGAGGGTCTAGACCAAGAAACGAGTAATGGCTAAAAAACAAAGGGCCACCAAAATCAGTGCCTAGTGGCAAGTTAATTGAGAAAAAATCACTGCCATTGGCCATAGCTCCATCTTTTGCCCAGCCTTTATGATATACCGATGCATCTATGGGATGAGTAGGTGAAGCAGCCGCCAATACGTAAATAATCAGTGCTTCGTTCCATCCCTGAATTTTATGATTTTTTTGCCATTCAAAATTGGGCGACCAATGCCAGTAGAGTACATCTTGTCCTCCTTGGGTGTACCAGTCCCATTCCACTTCTTCCCAAAGTTGGGTAATTAAAACTGCTAAATTTCCTTCCTGTGTTATGGATGTATCCAGATATTTCCTTACTGTAAGTAATCCTTGTATCATAAAAGCTGTTTCTACTAAATCGCCTCCGTCATCATCGGTACTAAAAGGGATTACATTGCCGTTTGAACCATTCATCCAATGAGGCCAAACGCCATGAAAACGGTCTGCATTTTTTAAGAAGTTAACGATGGTTTCAATTCTATCAATGCCTTCTTGTCTGGTAATAAAACCTCGTTCTATCGCTACAATAATGGCCATTACACCAAAGCCTGAGCCACCAATGGTAACGGTTTCTCCGGAGGTGTTGCGCTCTCTGGCCAAGCCTGATACTGGATGGGCGAAATCCCAAAAATACTTAAATGTTTGCTCCTGTATTTTGGTGAGTAATTCGTTTTCAGATAGTGTTGGAAACAAAGGAATATCATTGGGTTTAGTAAAAAAGGTGTTGGAAAAGCCATCAAATTCATATCCCAAATTAGAAGTAAGCGTGTTTTTAATAGAGAACGTAAATTCTTTTAAATAGGCGAGGGGAGTTTTGTTTTGGAGGGTTATATTTTTTTTAGTGGCATTAATTGCCATGCTTAGTTCGGTATCTCCACTGCTGAATAATTTAAATTGGTCGGTTAAGTTTTCTTCGTTTACAGGTTCAGAGAAGTAGGCTATTATTTCAACATTAAAATCAATATTTTGTATAAGTTGGTTGGTTGTAAAAGGACTACCATTAAGTGTTAGCGAATCCAACTCAACCACTCCATTTTTTGTTGTAAAATTGTAATTAATCCCATTAAATGCTTCACCTTTTGCTCCTTTTAACTGGTTGTTAATACTAAGGGAGTAATCTTGTGCATAGTCTAAATCATTTTCTAAAACCAACAAAATTTTAGAATCATTATCTTCATATTCAGCTTGATATAGAATTGGTCGATTTTCACTGTTGAATAATTCGATGCTGTTTTTAGCAATAGAAGTGTCTAATGCTGTTGTAAAAGATACGATGATAGGCCCTTTAATATTTACATTGGTTGTTTGGCTAGATGCATCTAATTTTTTGCTGTTGATTTCAACATCTATTATTTGAAAAACGGTGGATGGTTCATCTGTATTTGTGGATTTACAAGCTGTAAATGCAAGCAATAATAATAGGAGGAATCTAGTTGGCACTTTATTTTATAATATAAGTTAAAAATTGAAGAAAAAGAAGCAAACCCCTCTTCGAAGGGAAAGCTCCTTTTCAATCAACCAAGTAATATAAATTAAAAGATGGTTTATGTTAAACTATTATTTTTCTGCATTGTATAATGCTGATACATCACTTTGAGATAGAGCTACATCGAATATTCTCAAATCGTCAAGTAGTCCTTTATATGTACGATTATTATTTTTATCAGTCTCATAATCGGACCAGCCAGTTGCTGCATTTGTTCTGCTACAAGCCCATCCAATACCAAAATTAGAATCAAGTCCTACAGCAGCAGCATCTGTATCATTCAGAGCTAATCCTTCTAGTGGCCAGTCAACATTATTGTTCAGATCAACCTGCATCATAATTGTGCCATTTATATAGATATTTTTCATACCTGCTTCATCTGTAGTCATGGTTAACATTACCCATTTCCCATCCACTAAATCTGCTATGCTACCTTCAAAGTCAACTAATACTTGATCATTTGTTTGTCCATCTCCATTGGGGTCTGTCCAGGCAGTGCCAAAAGGACCGTTATTAGAAGGGTTGTTGCCAACAGTATGGTTGGTAGCATATTTAAACCAACCAAGTCCTCCACCTATTTCATTAAAAAAGCCTCTTTCAGTAGCCATTCCAAGCATAAATCTTGAACCATCGTAATCGGCAAGGTCAACTTTGTACCAAACATTTAATGTATGGTTAGTATTAATTAAATTGCTATTAAAGGCAATTTCAACAATGTTGCCATCTCCATTAAAGCTGGCTGCACCATTTGCAAATCCTTGACGATCATCTGTATAGGTAATTTCTTCAAAAACTGTAGTTTGGTTACCTGTAAAATCATTGGTGTTTCCGTCAAAGTTCCAATAGGCTACCTGATTATCTTCCTGGGGTGGAGTAACAAATGATTTTCCTTCCGTTTTGAATGCAAAATCAATTCCTCCAAATGAACCTCCATCAGAAGATTTTACAGTATTGTCTATTACAATACCATAGGTAGTTCCTGGCTTTAATTCATCAGTTGGGGCAATTGTAATAATTGCATCACTAGTAGTAACTGTGGTGGCTACTGTTGTACTACCTTCAGTAAGAACAACAGTAGAGGTTGTAACGGTTGATTCATCTACATTACTAGAGAAAGTAGCAGTAATAGTTGCATCAACTGGAATGTTATCTGCTGAGGTAGCACCATCAAGATCTATTGATCCAGCTGTTAAACTATTCAAAATAAGATCGGCAACTGGATCATCCTCTTTACAGCTTGTTAATGTGATGACAAGGATAAAACTCGCAGCCAGCATTAAACTTTTAATTTTTAGATTGTTTTTTTTCATAATTGTTTTTATTTAGTTAGTTGATTAAATTATTACTTATTTTACCAGTTTGGGTGTTGTGTAATTACGCCTTCTGAAATATCTATTTCTGATTGAGGTATAGGGAAAAACTCATGTTTGTTTTTGATGAAACCAAGTGGACTCAAAATAGCTTCAGCTCTATTAGTTCTTACCAAATCCCAAAATCTTAATCCTTCCATAAATAGTTCTCTTTTTCGCTCGTTATAAATCTCTAATCTTAGTTGGCTTTGGTTGGTTGTAATTATGTCGGGTAAAATGGTGTTATTGCCTCCACGTGCTCTGCGCCTAACCTCATTTACATACATAAGTGCATCGGTTTGATTGCCATTTTCATTGAGTGCTTCTGCAGCCATTAAAAGCACATCGGCATAGCGAATAATACGCCTATTATGCCCCCATCTAGCTTCAACTAAAGCCCCTGATGCATATATTTTCTGGTTATAAACTTCAATTTCTTTTATTACACTATTTGTCTGATCAGTATAGGTTGTGTCGGGAGTAGCAGCATCACCCAGTACTACAACTCCATCAAGGATTTCATTAAGAAATACTACAGAGGCATCCAATCGCGGATCTTGAGAGCCCATAAAAATTATCCAGGGGTAGGCAGGTCTATTAAAACCCCACCCGTAATTGGGTGTTCCTCTAATCCCTTGTGTATTGGCATATTGATTACCCCCAAGGCCACTACTACTTTCGGGCAATGCACCAATTTCAAAAACTGATTCAAGTCCATTTTCTCCTGCAACACTAAAAGCATCTGCAAAATCAATTTCAAGTTTATACTGTCCTGAATTTATTGCTTGCAGGCAATATTTTTCAACGTTGCCAAAATCGCCTCTATACAGGTATAGCCTTGCCAATAATGCTTGTGCGGCACCTTTGGTGGCTCTACCTGCATCATCTGGCGAATAGTCTGATTTTAAAGGCAAATTTTCAATGGCAAATTCTAAATCTGTAAAAATGATTTCCTGATAAATTTGCTCTCCTGTTGATTTTGCTAAGCCCGATGGAGCATCTGACGAAGTTACCATAGGCACATCTTCAAAACCGCGAACCAATATTGAATAGAAATAGGCTCTTAAAAATCTGGCTTCCGCCAAAAGCCTGTTTTTTAATGTTTCGTCCATCGAAATGGTTGGTACTTGCTCTAGTACCAGATGTGCTCTTCGTATTCCCAGGTATAATGTTCGATACCAATGTTCGATGTTTCCATCAGTTGCAGTAAATGTAAATTCATCAAATGGTACTACTGACGTGCCATCTCCGGGATTACTTCCTTTTACAGCATCATCTGACATAATATCTAGCAGCGGAAATCCACCTGTATTAATTTGCCAAACCCTTAATGTATTATAAATACCATTGGTTGCTGAAATGGCTTCTTTGGCAGTGCTTGGATAAGTGCCTGCTGTTAATGAGCTCAGAGGGGGTCGGTCTAAAAAGTCCTTATTACAAGCCGAAGAAAGAGTTATTAAAAGCAAGAATGCGTATTTTAATATTTTTTTCATGACTAATTCAGTTAAAAAGTTAGATTAAGCCCACCACTAAACACTCTTGTAGCAGGATATACGCCCAAGTCAATTACTCCACCCAAAGCAGAATTTCCTGTACCTATTTCAGGTGTATATCCGGTGTAATTTGTTGATACCAATAAATTGGTGCCACGAATAAAGAAAGAGGCCGAACTCAATTTTATTCTGTTCAAAAAACTTTGTGGTAACTCATAGGTTAGGGTTACCGTTCTAAGTTTTAAAAACGATGCATCCTCTATAAAATAATCTGATGGCTGATAATTAATGCCTCCAAGGCTTGCTCTAGGATCAGTATTACTTGTGCCAGCACCTGTCCATCTATTTAAAAACTTATCTTCGTAGTTTAATGTGCTAAACCGAATGGCTTGCTTTCCATTATAAATTTTATTTCCATTTTGTCCTGCAAAATCTAATGACAGATTAAGTCCTTTATACCCAATATTAGCACTAAACCCATAGACAAACTTTGGAATCCATGAGCCAATGTTTGTTCTATCGTCTGAGTTTAAAACCCCATCGTTATTGGTATCTTGATAGATAAAATCACCTACTCCTTGTTGCGATAGATGTGGAGTAGCATTGAGTTGATCGCTATCTTGAAATACACCAATAACTTTATAGCCATAAAAATAGCCTATGGGTCGGCCGATTTCAGTAAGTGTAACACGTTGGCCATTACCTAAGTCTCCACTAACAATCTTAGAACCGGCTCCTGGTATTCCTTCACCTAAACTTTTTACCTCATTTTTTATGGAACTACCGTTAACACTTAATCCATAGCTAAAATTGCCTACATCGTCCTGCCAATTAAGCACAAATTCAATCCCACTGTTTTGAACATCAGCAGCATTAAATGTTTTCTGAACAAATGCACCTGCGCCTGCATATCCTGGTAAATCCAGTGTAACCAAAATATCGTCTGTTAAACGATTGTAATAATCTACTTCCCCAGTCAGTCTGCTTTGATATAAGCCAAACTCAATTCCGATATCGTACTCAGTAGTTTTCTCCCACCTTAAATCAGCATTGCCAGGTTGTCCTACAAAACTTGCTCCTGAGTTTATGGCTTCATTTTCGCCAAAAACACCATCAATTCCAGCTCCTATTGTAGAGTATTGGGCATTCCCCGGAATTTTCTCATTTCCATTAATCCCCCAACTAGCTCTTAGCTTAAGATTGTTTAGTGGAATATCTGTTGGAAAAAATGATTCATTAGAGATATTCCATCCTAATGCAAATGCAGGGAAATTAGCAAAACGATTGTTTGATCCAAATTTAGAAGATCCGTCTCTTCTAAAGGTAAATGTAAAAATGTAGCGATCTTCGAAAACATAATTTGTTCTAAATAGAATGGAGGCTAAAGCACCAACAGAGGCTCCGTTGGAATTCTGTTGATTTTCAGTTGAACCTGCATTTAAGTATTGTAATTCTTCGCTTTCACCTAGTAATTGGTCTCTTGTACCAGAAAGAAATTCTGAATTATCTTCTTGAGCACTATAACCAATAATGGCATCAATTTTATGCTTACCGAACGTGTTATTATAATTTAACATATTTTCAAAAATCCACCTTCTTGATTCACCAAAGCTTACGGTTAGGTCATTTTCTTCGTTCTGCTGCGTAGGCGATACAAAGTATTGAGGAACAAAGCTTTTTGACTTGTTATTACTCAAATCAAATTGATAACTGGTTTTAAATTTAAAAT
>JAMOMJ010000431.1 GCA_027067135.1 Cyclobacteriaceae bacterium | reverse complement strand
ATTTACATTCAATTCTTCGTTTCAGGCAAGTTCTTAGTTTACTGTTATCAAGTCTTGTTTAAAAACTGGCGAAGTGTATCCATGTCATTTTTGGAATTAGTCTCGTTATTGCCTGTTAGTGGTATATCAAGACTGGAAAGCAAAGTCATCATATCAAATAAATTCTTCTTAGCCATACGTGAGGCAAAACCCACTGAAATCGCGCCATTTTTAAAAAGCGATATCGCCAGTGACACTTTAACGGAATCAATATCCTGTGTAACAACTTTTTCAAGATCAATTAATAATGCCGTTGGGTTATCTCCGTTCATTACAACCACCATGTCATCATCATGCGCTGCACGTAATACTGCTAATGGATTATTTTTTAGTTGTCGAATATTAAACGATTGCATGATGCTTTCCTAAATAGAACAAGTAGACTTTCTTCTTCGTTTATCCAATGCTCTAAATACGGCGATAATCGCCGTATTTAGAGCATTGGATAAACCATGACTACAAAACACATTCTATCGTAAATATGATTAATTTCTTCAAAATCAGACATACTTACCACACTTGCCAATAATCACAGTAACTATGTCCACTTCTGCATTAATTGAAATTATAAACAATAATAGCGGAATTATCCGTATGTCAGATGTGCTGCATGCAGGTATTAATCGTTATACGCTTTATTCCATGCTTGAAAAAGGCGAGCTAGAACGTATTTCTCGCGGGATATATCGACTTACTAACAGTTCCGCATTGAGCGAACCCGATCTGGTTATTGTAGCTTCACGGATTCCTAATGCTGTTATATGTCTTATCTCTGCCCTGTCTTTTCATGGTCTGACAACACAGATACCTCACAGCATCAGTATCGCACTTCCTACTGGTGTAAAAACACCTAAAATTGACTACCCTCCGATAACAACCTATAGCTTCAATCAAGAAAGCTTTGAAGCAGGTATTGAAACGTATAACGTAGATGGACTTTCAATACAGATTTATAATCCTAAAAAAACTCTTGTGGATTGTTTTAAGTTTCGTAACAAAATTGGAATGAATATTGTTCTTGATGCACTAAAACTCCATAGAGAAAGGCAAGTCATGGATGTGCAAAAAATCATGGGATATGCAAAAACATGCCGTGTTTCAAAGGTTATTAAACCTTATATAGAGGCTTTACTGTGATCAATAATTTCTCAAGAAAAAACACTACTTTTTCCTTGAGAAATAGGAGATACTGACCCTATGCAATCTATTGAAAATAAAATACTTTCTATCATTAGAGGACACGGCAAGGGGTGGGCATTCACTAGTAGCGATTTTTCCCAAAAATTTAAACGTAGCACTATAGACTGGGCACTCTACGACCTTGTTAAAAATGAAAAGATTAAACGCGCTGGTAGAGGAGTTTACTACTTCCCTAAATACAGTGAACTTCTCAAACGAGATTTAGGCCCTGATATTGACCATGTTGCTCAGGCCATAGCTCGAAAGTTTAATTGGAGAATTCAGGCATCTGGTGAGGCTGCATTAAACCTACTAGGCTTATCAACACAAGTACCAGGTAAATACGTTTATCTCTCTGATGGGCCTGATCGCTCTTACCAGATAGGAAATACCACGCTCACCTTTAAAAAATCAGCACTTAAAGAAATTGGTTTTAAACACAGAGAAAGCGGCTTGATAGTTCATGCCCTAAAAGCCCTTGGAAAAGAACGTGTAGACAGTAATATTATTAGTAAAATTAAAGACCAACTTGACCCAAAAAAATGCAACAAAATTATGGAAGATACCAAAACAGTCACCAGTTGGGTTTATGAAATCATTCGCAAAATATGTGAAGGTTAATTGTGGAAAAAACAGCTCAACTAACTGATATAGAACGCAAAGAACTATTTTCTGAAACGGCAAATATTAAAAGCATTTCTCCTGCAATCATTGAAAAAGACTTTTGGGTTTGTTGGACTCTAAAGAGAGTCTTTGAACACCCGACTCTATCTAAGTTATTAATGTTCAAAGGTGGTACTAGCCTTTCTAAAGTATTTCACCTAATTGAACGCTTTTCAGAAGATATAGACATGATTCTTGACTGGCGATTGGTGTCTTCACAAGATCCACTAGAACAACTCTCTAAAACTAAGCAAGATAAGCTCAACAAAGAAATAAACAAACATGCTATTGAATATATAGCTGATGAATTGTTACCCTTAATTCAAGAGACTATCGAACCTACTTGCTCTTGCTCCATAGACAATGAAAACCCGCATAATATCAACATAAAATACCCATCAGCTTTTTCTGATGATTATTTACGGCCAGAGGTATTGCTAGAAATTGGCCCACTAGCCTCTTGGCTTCCTTCGGATAGTTACTCTATTCGCCCCTATGCTGCAGAAGCTTTTCCAGATGTAATAAGACAAGCCGAGTGTAAGGTTAATGCAATCAAGGCAGAACGAACATTCTGGGAAAAAGCAACAATCCTTCATCATGAAGCACACAGACCTACTAATAACCCACAGCCTTCAAGATACTCACGCCACTATTACGATATGTATATGATGGCAAATTCAAAAATTAAAGAAATTGCTTTGAACAATCTATCAATACTTGAGGATGTTGTTGATTTTAAAAAGCGGTTCTATCCACGAGGTTGGGCAAATTATGACCTTGCAAAGCCTAGTACAATAAAACTAATTCCTAATGATCATATATTAGAAAACTTGAAAAAAGACTATAAGGCGATGGAAAATATGATCTATGGTGGCTATCCAGATTTCAACGAACTAATAAGTGGTATTAGTTTATTGGAACAAGAAATTAACAACTTGTCTGCTACTTGATGAAAGATCACATGATTAAAGAACTAGCGCACTACCAGAAACTATTCGCATCATTGCGAACAGATAAAAACAAAAATCGATGGGCAATAACAACTAAACACCAAGCTCCTCATAAACCTTTTTTACTATTGTCTATTCTTGACCAAATATCATCATCAAATATCACAAAGAACTTCATAGAGCCTTCACTTAATCTGATTGAAACCTTCAATAATTATTGGAGTTTAATCATGCCTATTGGTTCTTCAGCTAGCATGTCATATCCTTTCTATCATCTTGAAACATCAGGCTTTTGGCATCTTGTTTCAACTCACGGTGAGCAACATCAAGTCGGTAGAACGGTCAGCTCAGTGAAACGCTTGCTAGAACTGTATCAAGGCGCGAAATTAGATGATGATTTATTCATTCTGCTAAATAACAAAGAATATAGACATGACTTAAGAAGCATTTTGATTAACCATTACTTTGCGCCAGAGATACATCAGGGCTTATGGGATCAAGCCACAATAAACAAACAATCAGAAGCTTACTATTACAATATAATGAAACACCCCGAAGAATCTTCAAGCATGGTTGCAGAAGCACCATCACCAATTTATCAAAAAGTACGTGACCAAGGCTTTAGAAAAGCCATTGTTAGACTATATGAACATCGTTGTGCAATCTGTGGTATTCGTATTTTGACACCAGAAGGCCATACGGTTGTTGAAGCCGCTCATATCATTCCATGGAGTCAAACACACAATGACAGCCCTCAGAATGGCATGTCTTTATGTAAGTTATGTCATTGGTCTTTTGATGAAGGACTAATGGGAGTTGACCTTGATTACAAGGTAATGGTTTCTCCCTCCGTTCAAAAAAATAATAACTTTTCAGGTCATATGCAAATGCTATCTGACCGAGAAATATTTAAACCAGATGAAAATAAATATTGGCCCAAACAAGAGAATTTCGACCACCATCGACAGGAAGTTTATAGGAAAACATAAGCCATGATGCATTAAGGAATTACAAATTGAATGATGTCAATGAAGTTACTTTCATCACCACACTTTGTTCTATTCCAGTAAATAATTTATAGTTTTTTTGTTTTGAGTGACGTTAAATACCAAGCAAATTTTGAATCTCTTTTATACAAATACTTGGAATATCAATTAATGAAATTTTAGTTTTTCTTAATTTGTTTAAACAATCTTCTGGAGTTTCTCCATCACCAAAGTTGATAGCACCTATTAGTGAAAGGGCGGTAGTTCTCGATAATCCAAGTGAAATTAAACTAAGGGCTGTTGGATCAGAGGCGCCGCACTCCAAATACAAGTGAAAAGGCTCTATTGAGTTCGCCTCTTCCTCTAGCCCATTTTCCATCAAGATTAATGAAAGCAGTGAATTATAGGCCATAAAATTTTTAACGAGCTTGAATCTAACAATATTGTTAAGATCATTGTATAGCTCTCGAATGGATTTCATTGGTGTGTTAGAACCATCTCCCCATGAGATTTTTCTTTCTATCATTTGCTTTATAGGAGTATCGTGTACCCACTGTGCTGCTAACTGAGCATAAAACTTATAACTATCATTATACTTTTCTTCTAGACACTCTTCAGTGACTCTAATAATTTCTTTCATACGCTTATTTGAATCATTTTGACTAGGTCGTATTGGAGCTAAATCAATAATATTAGGGCTTCCTTTAAGACGCTCATATAAAACCTGTAATCTATCTGGTCTAATCCCTCTATTACTATCAAGTATTTCTTTTGGTAAGGTGATATTAAGGGACTTACACTTTTCTAAGGTTTCATTGAACTCTACTTCATTTTCATCAGTGTAATATTTTGACTTTT
>JAMOMJ010000430.1 GCA_027067135.1 Cyclobacteriaceae bacterium | reverse complement strand
TTGCTGTCAATTCTTTTATCAATTAACTCTTGAATTAATATTCCTCCGTTATCCATCACTTGATCCATTGCAGGTTCAACTTTTTGGAGACGCTCTCCTTCATAGGGCTTGGTATCCCATTCACGAGGATTTAAACACCATATATTGCCATGAAACTCATACTGTAGACGGCCAGCTCTTCCAATGAGGTTTAGGAAATCTTGACGAGTCATACTTTGACTATTTCCACTTTTAGGATTATCAATTAAAATATGTTTAGCGGGTAAGTTCACACCCTGCAGCAAAGTACTAGTACAGCAAATAAATTTTATTTTCCCTTCCTTTGCTAAGTCTTCTACCCTCGTTCTTAGTAGAGAAGGCATATTCCCATAATGAAATGCAACTTTATATTTAAGTGTTTTTATAAGAAGATATTCTTCATGAATCTCTGTTTTTATAAAATGGATAAGTTCATCTATATCCTCATCCACATGTGACGCTTCAGGTATTTCTTCAATTAGTGCCATCGCCAGTTTTTCAGTATCAATAGGTCTATTTGCAAACAAAATAGTTGTATCATTACCTTTTGTAATTGCACTAGCAAATCTTGCTCTTAGTGTATAAGTGCCTCGAAAATCAAACTTAAGAGTTCTTTGCCCTAATTCTATTTGCTTGTTGTCATTCAATAGTACAAATTTAACCTGCCTTTTTTTTTCCACTAACTTTTGAAACAAGGATTATGTTTTGGGATACAGGGGAGAATTCTTCTAATATACTTTTGCTATTTGGTCGATGAAAAATAGCAGGAAAAATCTCAGGGTTACTAATCAATGGGCTTGCAAAGTGCAATTCTACAGCAGGGAATTTGAGCAAGGTCAAATCAATTGCGCTTTCAAGAACTATGCCTCTTGATTGATCCTGAATTCCATGGGCTTCATCTATAAATAGAGTCGTAATCCATGGTTCGCCCTGTGTTGCAAAGAGAAGGCTCATAAGTCGTTCTTGAGTAAGAACATAAATAATTCCATTAGGTGCTTTTTCTTTATCAATAGGGAATGGAACTGTCCTTATAGGGATATCCCCTAACTCTTCTTTCTTTAAAGACTCTCTAAATCTACCAGACACCTCACGTAACAAAGCTCTTGTCGGCACTATATATACAACACTTTGAACTTCTCCCTTACCAGTTATTCGTCTAAGTAAATCTAACCCTAGCGTAAAAGACTTCCCTGCAGAAGTAGGCGCAGAAACACTTACTGTTTGCTTTTTTCCTAATTCAAGAAATAATCCATACTGAAAGTCAGTAAGTAACTGGCGCTTTTCATTATTATTATTAAAAATAGTATTTTCGATTTCTCTTGTAGATCGCTCTAACCACAACGATGCAGGTATTGAAAGAGTTGATTCTTTTACTGAATACCTATCACGCAATAATTTTCTTCCTGGAAAATTACCAAGCCTAGACAGAATAAAATCTGAAGCAGTAATTACTGAATCATTTTTTCCATTTGTAACCTCTACAAGGCGAGTACATATTTCATAAGCTTTAGTTTTTGCAGAATGACCTTCATCTAAAGCAAGTATTGATGCATACCCAATTAATTTACGTATATCATCTTTTGACATACTTGGGGAAATGAGGCGCTGCTCTTTAGGCAACAATATACTCACATCACGCTTAAGTAACTTTGTAAATAATTCATCTAAATCAGGAAGTAACTCAGAAAACATTTAATCTAATGCCTTATTAAAAGCATCTCTAAATTCTTGAACAGTAGGGAAAGGGATAAAGAAGACTTCAAAATTAAGATGCTTTTTATCAAATTTATCAAAATTCTTTTGAATAGACTTTGTGATTTTTTTTGTATGCTTCAGATACTCTTCTTTAAAATATTTTGTAACATCATCGCTAGACCCTGTAGGTAACTTTTTATAGTTCTTTGAATTATAACCAATTAAGCATGCATGGTTGATACGTACTCCACTTGAAGGCTTTCCACTCTCGAATAAATTCACAACTGCTTCTTGAGTAAGACTATCAGAATATTTAAAATGCTTGGTAACCATCCAAAATTCATGTTCAATAATATTCTTATCATGGAATTCATTAATACTTTTTAGCGCGTCCTTTATCGCACCACCATATGACTGATGTAACTTAGCCTCTCCAAAGAAAACATCAACAAGACCTTTTTCCTTATTCCAATTCATATGCACACCATCAGAACCATTACTTTCCATACTATGGTTAGTTTTCAAATCCATTTTTGCAACAACTTGAGGTGCTTTTAAAACTGACTCAAGTAAAAAATAAAGCAGAATTTCACCTGCTTCACCTGTTGTATCTGGATTAGATTTATCCCGCTTAGGATGACGAAACAGTTTTCGTGCTTGTTTACTAAACTTTGATGATTCTTGTGCAGTAAATTTTTCGGGTCTATTCTTCGCAGATATACAATAATCAATTATATGATTGTAAAGAGTCTCAGCTAAAGCTCCAATCATTGGCTGGCCATTGCCATCGAATTTTATCAAATGGAATCTTAGGTTAGCTTGTACTCCATTAATTGTTTCTTCATGATCAATTACATCAATGCATTCATTGTAACTATTTTCACAAGTACTTAAATATTGATTAAGTTTTTTTATCGGTTTTTTGGAATTCATTTTTTCAAACTAACGCTTAAAGTAAAGACTACCTATGGGTATCTAATTTCACTTAGATTTTCTCGACAAATAGAAATACTGTAATCGAATGACCTTATACTAAATATATGTGTCGAATAACCCTAAGATTTGCAAAATTATAACACATCACAAAACATCATAAGCTTGTCTTATAGATATTGAATACTGTATAACAATCCTGTTCTTGTACTACTATGGTAAGTAATACTATATTTATACAACCTACAAGACTTGATAACGAACTGGCCGAGTTAGCTTTTTTATACTCCCTGTATCAACTGCCAGTTTCAACCAGATTGCTACTTGAGACTTATGAAGATTGGTTGCCTCAATAATGGCATCTACAGTAATTGGGTCTTTTGCTATTAAACTCATTTCAGATATAAATAACTGATAAAAGTCAGTTGACTCGTTTTTTTTATTACCATTCAGTTTGTCTTGTATTGAAGCATCTTCTTCAATTCTATGGGGTGATGTAGCCGTAGATGGTTCATGGTCTGTACTTGAAAATAACTCTTTTTGTTGTATCTGTGGAGGGGATGCTAATTCATCTTTTTGAAAAGATGAGACCTCTGCTTTTATTAAGTTATAAATATCAAGTTGTTCAACACTTTCCGCACACCAACGTGCACCTTGTTTTACCAAAAATGAATTTGCGGCTGAACTATCTTTTGTTGGTTTAACCCATAAAGGAACCCAGTTATTTTTAATATTTTCTTTGGCTCCAGTAATTGTGCCACCTTTCATACCAGAATGAACAACAACTGTTGCATCAGACAAGCAATAAATATAGCGGTTACGTGCCATTGCATTACCTACATTAAAACCTGCTTCGGGATAAAAAGTTGAGAGTAAAACTGTTTTTCCATCCATTAATCCCTTTCGCCATTTATTGGAAGTTGCTGCCTGTAAAAGACTGTTTGCTAATACGCCAATGACATTTCCACCTGCATTCATTGCTGCAAGCATGGCTGTTTCATCTACACCTCGTGCTCCACCAGAAATGATTACAAGATCATTCATTGCTGCTTTTATAGCTAACTGGTTTGTATAATCCAGATCACTAGTGCCAACTTTTCGCGAACCTACTACTGCTATTCCTCCTAAATTTAATATCTCTTTATTTCCACAACCAAACAAGACAGCAGGAGCGTTATTCCTTAGCCTTGATTTCAAACGTTTAGGATAAGCAGCATCTGCTCGTGTAATTACCCACAAGCCAGCTCGTTGCCACTTCTCTACCGCCAAGGCCAAACTATGACCACGCTGTAAAAGAGAATTTATACGTTCTTGGGTTATTTTATTATCTTGCCATTTTTGTAGAAAGATAGAAGTGTCTTCTAATAAGTCTGAAGGTGTTAGGCCATTCTCTTTTAACCACAGTGCAAAACGTCCCCATTCTGTATTTGTTAATGGTTTTTCAGACTGTTTATTGGGCTTGCTAAAATGACTTGTCAACAGCAGAGTTGCCTGTGCTGTGGGTGATAAATTATTTGTTGGGCTCATGTATCCTTTACCGATGTTGATGCCAATGCAAGTGGATAAACTATACCACTACCTGCCTCTTGTAATAGAGCTGAAATCACTGTTAAAGTCCAGCCTGAGTCAACAATATCATCAACAAGGAAAACTGGGCCATCTGGTATTGGTTGTCCTATAGCAAACACACCATCCAGATTACTACATTGATGAAAGCGGTTTTGCTGTGCTTTTTGTGGCTGGTTTTCCTTAGTTTTTACCACCGTATTAATGAAAGGAATACCTAACTTTATTGCTAACCGTTGTGCAAAATTTGGTACCAATTCCAAATGATTTAACGAAGGTACACAACAAACCCATGTTGGGTAAGGCTCGGGTTGCCAACGATTATGAATCATTTCAACCAGTGCATCCGCGAGTTCATCACTAAAGTGGTTATTATGCTTATTGTCTAATACCATTTTACCCCAGCCAGCATCACCCCATCGAGATAAAACTCTACCTTCCTGTGCTTGTATTTCAGTAGCTAAGTTCCCTTTAAAACCATATTCAATAAAAGCATTGGCGGCAACCTGCTTCTTGGGTTTTATAACTATCTCAGCATGCTTAAGAAATGTTGCTACTTGATGTACCAAAATTGGATCTACTGTAATGGGTAAAATAAGCTGTTGTAAGCATATTGAGCATCTACCGCAGTTTTCTGTTGCAGGGTCATCTAATGAATTGCGTAAAAAACTCATCAAGCATCCCGGATGGCCTAGATATTGTTGTACCTGCTCCCATTCTTGTTCACGCTGGTGTGTTAGATGATAAATTCGTTCTTCATTCATTGTAAAAGGAACAGGTGTTCTACGCCATTGGCTCCCTACTTTAATAACAGGTGATGGTGTTTCCACGCTCAACAGCTTAAGTACTTAAGTACTTTGTCCGTGTCGAAGGTTTGTATACTCCTCAATTGCTCTAATACCCAGACCATCATAACGTTCTAACACATCAAGGATTTCATTAATTTGACCGCGAGAAGGAAAAGCAGAACTACGAAAAAAGGCATGTATATTATTATCTTCTGTACCAGACATAAGCACACCAACAGCATAATCTATACCGCGTCCAGCACGCCCTACCTGTTGATAATAAGTTACAATTGACCCAGGGGCTTGATAATGAATAACAAAACCAAGATCAGGTTTGTCATAACCCATACCCAAAGCTGTAGTAGCCACCAACACTTTCAACTGATTATTAAGTAATAAGTCCTCAAGGTGCTGCCGATAGGCATTACTGTCAAGTTTACCATCTCCATTGACAAAGTCAGGATGTGTGATACTCCCATGATAAGCTCTTGCATCAACATCATTCTGAGTTAACCAATTAGCTACCTGCTCAGCATCACGGGTTGTTAAGGTATAAATAATACCAGTGTTTGGCAAGTTAGGAATAGTCTGAGATAACCATGCTAAACGCGATTCCTGGTCTGGCAATATCAGTGTTTGTAATGCTAGACTTTCACGTATCAACGAACCACGTAAAATTTGAATATCACCCAGCTGCCCCTGAATATCATCAACTACACGGTTATTTGCTGTTGCAGTTGTACCCAAAACTGGAGTGTTCTGAGGAAGTAGCTTTAATATATTTACAATACGTCGATAATCAGGTCTGAAATCATGCCCCCAATCTGAAATACAATGTGCTTCATCTACCACCATCAATGCAATTTGATCTGCAACAGGCTGTAATACAGTCTCTACAAATTCATCATTTGCTAGTCGTTCTGGAGAAATCAATAAACAATCCAACTCATTTGCAAGTATACGTTGCGTAACAGCTTGCCAGTCATCTCGATTAGTAGAATTAATAGTTTCTGCTACTAATCCCAGATGCCTTGCTGCATCTATCTGGTTTCTCATAAGGGCTAAAAGGGGGGAGATGATTATGGTTAAGCCCAATCCTCGCTGACGAAATATTTTGGCACTAATAAAATATACAGCGCTCTTGCCCCAGCCTGTACGTTGTACTACCAATAACTTTTGATGTTGATTAACCAGTGCATCAATAGCTTCCCATTGATCTTCACGAAATTGTGCTAAAGGGTTCTCCAGAGCCGTTTTTAAGAATTGTTCTGCTTCGGCGTATGAGGTATTCATTCTGAAGGTTCTCTATTCATTTGAGGAGGAAAATTATATTTGATGATTTAAAGCTTTGTTTTGAAAAAATTATAGCATGCCATGACACATCATAAATTGATTCAATAGAGCTTAAATAACTATGAATATACCCCCCCTGTTTTCTACTATTTTATGTAAATAACAAAGGGAATGGTGCTGTAAAGGTAAAAGACTTGCCCTAAAAGGACTAAATCAAAACCTTGACAAGAAAGGGCTCAACACAATTTTTTTCTATATATTCTGGTCTAAATACTTTAGCCTATGTAAGCTTGTTAAATAAAAATACCTAATACTACTCATATATGAAAACTCTACTAATAACGGGGCACCAAGGCCTGATCGGAAGACACATTTCACCTCTTTTAGAGAAGAAAGGTTACAAGATAAAGGGCATTGATCTTAAAGACAATAGCGGTGATATTACAAACCCCTCTCAGTTGCAAGACGCAATCTCAGGCTGTCATGGGATTATTCATTTAGCGGCTGTATCTAGAGTTGTATGGGCTGAAAAAGATCCCGCTAAGTGTTGGAAGACCAATGCATTGGCTAGCCAGTCTTTACTTAAAATTGTCGCAGGTAGCTCATTGAAGCCATGGGTCCTCATGGCAAGCAGTCGAGAAATTTATGGGGAGCAAAATCAACTTCCCGTGCATGAAGATGCAACTCTTAGTCCTATTAATATTTATGGAGCTGCAAAATACTTTTTAGAAAAAGAAACATTAGAAGCACGTAACTCTGGTATTAATACTGCGATTGTACGCTTTGCCAATGTTTATGGTTGTATTGATGATCATGCTGATAGGGTACTACCTGCATTCTGCCGTAATGCAGTAGAGAGTAAGCCTTTACGCATTGATGGATTCGATCACTTATTTGATTTTACTCATATTGAAGATACAGCAAAAGGAGTATTAGCTTTAGTAGAACAATTAGATGTAGGAGAAAGAAACTTGCCAGCCATTCACTTATTGCCAGGTATTGGAACAACATTATATGAGGCAGCTTGTCATGCCCTAGAATCTGCTGGTTCAGTCTCAAAGATTAATAAATCTGCTTCTCGTGACTACGATGTTAGCAGGTTCATTGGAAACCCTGATCGTGCTTATGAATTATTGGGCTGGAAAGCTCATATTACTCCTAAACAAGGTATCAATTTATTAGTTAAAGCTTTCCAAACTTCTTTACAAGGAAATAGTATATGAAAATAGTTAAAGTGATTCATGGATATCCTATGCTTTATAACGCGGGATCTGAAGTCTACTCTCAAACAATCTGTCATGGTTTAGCTCAACAAGGACATGAAGTACATGTTTTTACACGAGAAGAAGATTCATTTCGTCCTGATGGTGCGGTGAGACAGGATACCGATGCTGATGTCCCTGAGATAACCATTCATTTAGTCAATAATCCACGTCATAAAGATCGTTATCGACTTAATATTATTGATATACGCTTTGCAGAATTATTAGATACTGTAAAACCTGATATTGTCCATATTGGGCACCTTAATCATCTCTCCACCTCTTTGGTTTTTGAAGCTAAAAAAAGGCATATACCCGTTGTTTACACACTTCACGATTATTGGTTGATGTGTCCAAGAGGACAATTTATGCAAATGCATTCTGATGACCTATGGGCGGCTTGTGATGGACAAGAAGATAGTAAATGCGCCACTCAATGCTATGCCCGTTATTTCTCAGGTTCTGACAATGAGCGTAAGGAAGATTTAAAGTATTGGACGCATTGGGTGACAAGGCGCATGGCTCATATTCGTACTGTAGTAGATCAGGTTGATTTATTTATTTCACCTGCTAAATACTTAAAAACTCGTTATGAACAAGATTTTAATTTACCTAAAAATAAAATCATTTATCTTGATTACGGCTTTGATCGATCTCGAATGACAGCAAGAAAACGTGAAGGAAATGAAGCATTCACATTTGGATATATTGGGACACACATACCAGCCAAAGGAATCCATCAACTTATACAAGCGTTTGGACAATTAGAAGGAAATGCTAAATTACGAATTTGGGGAAGAGACCGAGGACAAGATAGTAGCTCTCTTCGAGAAATTGCAAAGAACTTACCTAAAGATAAACAAGAATCTATTGAGTGGATGCCAGAATATAAAAATCAAAATATAGTGACTGATGTTTTTAATAAAACAGATGTAATTGTCACCCCTTCTGTTTGGGTTGAAAATTCCCCATTAGTTATTCATGAAGCTCAGCAGGTTAAAGTTCCTGTTATTACTGCTGATGCTGGAGGAATGGGTGAATATGTAAAACATAATGTCAATGGCTTGCTTTATGAGCATCGTAATATCAATGATCTAGCCAAACAGATGCAAGCTTTATTAGATGACCTTAACCTAGCTGAAAGACTCGGGGCAAAAGGCTACTTATACAGTGATGATGGTCAGATACCTGATATTGAATCACATATTCATGATTTAGAGTACCACTACAAACAATTGATTTCATAATGTCTCAACAGAAATTTTGGCGTATTACGCTTGATACTAATCCAGATTTTTGCAATCTCAATTGCATCATGTGTGAAGACCACTCACCATATGGAAACTCTCGGGAAACCCGTAAGCAACAGGGAAGAATTCGCCCTCAAATGGATAGGGGCTTACTGGGAAGAACCATTAGTGAAGCAGCTATTTTAGGTGTTACAGAAGTAATACCTTCTACTATGGGAGAACCTCTACTTTACCCTCACTTTGATCTGATATTAGATTTATGCAAAGAACTCAATTTAAAGTTGAATCTAACAACAAATGGAACATTTCCTTGTCGAAAAAAGGAAAAATGTGTTGAATATTGGGCACAACGAATTGTTCCGATTTGTAATGATGTAAAAATATCATGGAATGGCGCATCAGAGTCCATTCAACAAAAGATCATGGGCACATCCCTTGATACACATATTGATAAAGCACGTCGCTTTATTGCTGTTCGAGATAAACTGGCAACATCAACAGACCATTATTGCTCAATGACTATGCAATTAACCTTTATGCGTAGCAACCTAAGTGAAATTCCTAAAATGGTAGCATTAGCCATTGAGCTTGGATTTGATCGTATTAAGGGGCACCAATTATGGTCTCATTTTCCTGAGCTTGAGGAGCAAAGCTTGCATAATAACCTTAATTGGGCACAGCAATGGAATACGGTGGTAACTGAATGTCAAACTCTTGTAAATACACACACAAAAATAACAGGAAAGGCATTTATTTTAGATAATTTTCATCCTTTAGATATTAGCCAATCTGAAAAAAACAACGTTGAGGGGAACTGTCCATTTTTAGGTAAAGAAATATGGGTAGACCCTACAGGTCAAATAAATGTGTGTTGCGCTCCAGATCAACAGCGTAAATCATTGGGCGACTTCGGTAATCTTAATCAAACAAGCCTTTCTAGTATGCTATCTAGTGAAGTTTATTCCCATTTAAGAGAAAACTATTTAGAGTTTGAATTATGCCAACAGTGTAGAATGAGGCGACCAGATGCCTAATTTTATACAGACTCAAGTTTCTTCCTGTGGCTCTTACCATATTGATCAAAAAAAAAATAGACTCTACCTGCATCAGTTTAATTCAGTATTGCCATTTCATTTAGCCGACCAATTACAACTTGCCCCAGTAATTAATAATAATGGTGAGGCTTATCATATTAAAACTGATGGAAAAGCAGCTTACCCTCAAAGGTTTGATAAAGCTTTTGGTTTTTATGATAATTATGCTGCCGTCATAAAAGATAAGCAGTGGTTCCATATTACTTCATCTGGTGTATCTTTATACCCAGAACGCTATGCCTTTACAGGTAATTATCAGCAACAAATTTGTGTAGTTTGTGACGTTGAAGGCAACTACTTTCATATTGATACTAAAGGAAAACCTCTCTATACAGATAAATGGAACTATTGTGGTGATTTTCGCGAAGGAGTTGCAGTCGTACAAAGCAATCATGGTGTTAGTACGCATATCAATCAAACAGGTAAACTGCTGCATGACTTATGGTTTTCTGACTTGGATGTCTTTCATAAAGGTTTTGCAAGAGCGAAGGATGAGCAAGGCTGGCATCATATTAATAAGCTAGGAAAGGCCGCTTATAAGCAACGCTATGCAAGTGTAGAACCTTTTTACAATGGATTAGCCAGGGTAGAGTCTTTCTCAGGAAAGCTTTCAATTATTAATGAAGATGGCAGGCAAGTACGAGTCTTAAGACAGGAAATAGAAGTTTCCAGAGATTATTTTGCAGACTTGTCAGCTGATATGGTGGGTTATTGGAAAACATTTACAATTGCGACAATGGTAAAACTCAAAATTGCTGACTATCTACCGGGTCCTTTAATAAAACTTACATCACAGACTGATTGTAATCGACAAAAATTAGAACGTTTACTAAATGCATGTGCCGAACTAAATCTTGTTAAATATAAAAGTCATCAATGGTGTTTAACAGAAAAAGGACAGTATTTACAACAGAGTCATCCATTGAGCTTAGCAACTGCAGCAGCTGAATATCAAGATGATTTACTCAAACGTTGGTACGGGCTAAGTGATGAAATAAAAGGAGAGAAAACAAAACAAAATATTTTCCAAGAAGTTAGTAAAGACCCAAATCGGTGTATTGCTCATCACCGTATGCTTAGAAGCTATGCTTTACATGATTACAAGCCTTTAATAGATTTATTACCTATTGATGAGGGCGATACAGTCTTTGATGCAGCAGGAGGAAATGGTGCTCTATCTGAACATCTTGCAAGTCAATATCCTGAAGCTACCATTGTACTAGGAGATAAAGCTGAAGTTCTTCAATCTGCACCATCAACACTATTCAAAACAACCACATTTGATCTTTTTAGTTTGTGGCCTATTAAGGCTAATAAAATAATCCTAGCTCGCGTAGTGCATGACTGGAATGATAAACAAGTTATCACTATTTTAAAACAAGCACGAAAAGCATTAAGATCCAACGGTAGAATCCTAATAATAGAAATGTTGCTATCCGAAAACACTGTCTCTGGTTCTTTGTGTGACTTGCATTTGCTTGCAGTGACTGGAGGTAAAGAACGTACTAAAAAGGCATTTACTGACATAATAAATCGTTCAGGACTCACTTTATTGAATATAACAAAAACACCATCTTTAGTTTCCATATTAGAAGTAGGTCAAGTATGACAGCCCACTTAATTTTATTGCGCCATGCTGAACGCCCTGATATTCCTGATAATGAAATTGGCAATGAAGTTGGCTTAACAAAGCAAGGTATTCGTCAAACAAAGCAATTTGCCAAGTCATTAGGACAGCCAATTATTAGTATATCTTCTAGTCCCATCTTAAGGTGCGTACAAACAGCAGAAATAATTTCAAATCAATGTAATTATAATATGACAATTAAAAAATCGATACTATTGGGAAACCCTGGTTTTTTTCTCAAAGACCCTGAATTAGCTTGGACACACTGGCAGACTAAAGGTCATGATGCTGTTAACCAGTATTTACTCAGTGGAAAAGATCAATGGCAAGGTTTTCATCCGTTTGATAATGCGATCAATCGCATGAAAACAGAAATTACTAAACAGTTAGAAACAACAAGCTCAGGTCTTCATGTCTGGGTCAGCCATGACACCATATTAGCCACATTTGCTTCTCGTGTATTACCCCAATCACTCACACTTAATAATTGGCCCAATTTTTTAGGCTATCTTGATATTTATTTAGATGAAAAAAACGATCTAAAATACAATTATTTTTCATCGTAGATAAATGGCAGCACTTAGAAATCACAGAAACCAATCTGACCTCTAGCGCAAATATATTTCTGTAATATCAGGCCTAAAATGCCCCAGTTCTTGAGAAACTACTTCCAGCGCATATTCTCTGGTCAATCCTTGTGATCTCAGCTCATCCATGCGTTCTTGGGCATAGGAATGACGTAGACCATGAGCGCCATTACTCCAGCCAAGAACCTGTTGACTAGAATATGAAAATGATTGACTCCAATTACGTCCTGCTGAAATATTGTAGTGTTGCTGATAGATAATATTTCGGTCTGTTACTTCTATTGCTTGGTCCAGTCTTCTATCTTCAAGGCGTTGTGCCAGGTTATCTGGAATCATAACTTCTCTGACTAATCCTCCTTTGCCAATGACACTGTAGCGTTGACCTTCTCGACCCATAAATTTCTCATCCAGTGGTTCTTTATTCTGGCGAATATCGGCTGGTCGTTCTTCAATGGGTAATAGTGTGATTAGTTCTTTTGCTCGTAAACCTGCGGCATAGGCTATTTCTGTTGAAAGAGCATTTTCTTCTCTTTGATTATCTGCAATGGCGTGTGTTTGTTCTGGTGTATAAGCTCTAGAATGTAAAACCTGTTCATGTTCTGATCGAACAACTCTGAGGGTTTCACCATCATCCAATTTTCCTGTGACATGACGGAACATGGATTGAATGGCCTGCCTTTCTATATCAAGACTTTTCTGTCCTACTTCTTCAGCTCTGTGTTCAAGATAGCTAATGGCTCTATCATGATCTAAGTCTCGTAGATGTTGACCTTGATTAGCCATGGCTGTGGCAACATTTTTTAATGCCTGTTCATAATTCCTAACTGTCCCAACACTTTTGATATGCACCCCTTGTAGTTCACGCATGATACTACCCGCCATCTTCGAGCCTTGTTTTTGGCTATTTGCAAATCGTGCCATGATGATTCAACCAACGACTAATAGTTGATAACACAACACGAATACCTTTTTGTTGAAGGTAGTCTTGTAGCTGTTCCAGCGTTGCACCTCTTTCTCTTAATGCAATAAGCTCATATTTCCATTTATCCAATTGAGAAGTACCAAACCGCTTTTTCTTTTTAAGCTTGCTACGGTTAATTAGTTTCACCAGTGTTTCATCGAGGTTAAAGTATTTTTGATTCATGTCACCACTCCATTTTTCTGCTTCAAACATTTTCTTTTCCGTAAGAACAATAGCAATTGATTTAACTGCTACACGGTTTCCCGAATTCGCCCCTTTATGTCATTTACTGTATGACTGGCTGGACTGATCGCGCCGTAAACAGATTCTTTTGAAGTGAATCAACTCTTTGTTTGCAGGTTTTATTTCTCCTATTAGTTGAGCTGCAAAGTGGTTAAACAGGAATGCTTAATGGTTAGATATTTCCCATTAAATATTTACGTGAAGGTATGAATAAGCAAACGCTGAGTTTGCTTTAGACGGATTAAGATTAACGATGCTGACGCACTGAAATGATATGAATATCAAAGATATGCAAAGTGAAAGTATGCTCCATCAACGTTTGTTGATACCTATCAAAAGAGCGAGGTTGATAGGCTTTTAGCTTTGTTGAGAATGCAACGACACATTAATAAAACATGTAACTGGATCAACCATAACACCGTAAAACTGTTTGCGTCAACATTGCACCTAATGTTTGCAAGAAGAGGATAAAGCCATTGCTACAGTAGTCTCCGCTATCTCATGTGGTGCATGTACATAGCGGAGACGTGGCACAATTTTCATAAATAGGGGTAAAATTACCATTATCTAAAATATTAATTAGCGCTGTTTTTTTATAATTCATTGTACACAGCTAATGTATTTTTCATCTTGCTAAACCTGCGAGCAAAGCGAGCTTTCTTTGTTAAAAATAATGTAAGGTTTTTTATAGAGAAAGTTTAAGTATTAACTCACTTTTAAAATCAAATTTTAAGCAAAACTGTCCACAGTTTTGCAGTAATCAATAACTGTTAAATATTTGTAATAACTGAAAAGATATAGGGGGCGGCTGGAACGCCAATCACCGCAACGGTTACAGCGGATGTCTGCCACCTTTTATGCGTAGACTCACCACCTTTTATGCGCATTTCTGCCAGTTTTTATGCGTAAAACTGCCACCTTTTATGCGTGGATAACTTTGATTATCCACTGGGTTTATCCACAGCTTTTGGTGATACATGAGGTGGCGATGGATAAAGTATTAATCCTTTTCTATTCGTGCTGAATTTTGCCGTTTGATACAGCAAGGATACGCGCTCAAGTGCAATAATAAATCGCCCTTTGAAATGGCTTCTGCGGGTGTAGATATTTCCAAACTGGTTTGCTAACTGCTCCCAGGTAATTAGTCGTGACTGCGGCATCTTAAAATATCTATGAGTCAACCAACAATAAATATCCATCGCCATGGGATAATGACTACAGGCATCAATCACCCTTCGGTCGATTGGAATGGCACTACTTAAAATATCCGTATAAAACGCGTGGTCCAACTTAAGATATGCTTGCCACTTAGAAGGGTCAACTGGCTCCCAGGTCATTGATACTTCTTTTGCAATACGCATAGATTCTTGATTCCACGAAATATCAGTAGATTCACTCCAAAGTATGGTACTCGCCAGTAAACGCTTAGTTTGGTTTCTAAATGCTTTTAGAGTGCCATTTTTTCCTCCACTACTTTGAATACCAAGTGAGCTAAGAAACTGGGTTTGTGAGCCACCAAGATATATCTCACTACAACCTGTCATTTTAGCTTTAGTGGTCAAGTGAACTATCAGCTGTCGCGGATAGCTTCCATACGGTAGCCCAATATCACTAGGAGACAGTAGGTTTAATGTATATCGCCCATTCCGTCTGATGTACTCATTTCCAATAACTCGTCTTGCTGGAAGTGAAATATTGGCAAAAAACCTTGGAATGTAACTAATTGTTTTTGCTTCATATGCAGAGACAAGAGAAATATCTGTAGCAAGATCCAAAAGATGTTTAGTACGCTTACTAAACATCATTCTTTGACCCCTGTTTTTCGATAAAGTCTATAATATCCTTAGCTCGCCAAACAACCGTTCTAGCTCCTAAGTGAATTTTTGGTGGATAAATTCCTTCATCTACACCAGCTAACCATGAGGTTCGGCAGATAGGAATAATGGGTGGAATATTCTTTTTCTTATTGCCGATGATTTGTTCTAGTCGTAGAAAACCCTCAGACGGAATTAAATGTACTTGCATTGTAGTGACACTCCTTGGTATTGATTGGATGTCACTGATTTAAGGTGTTTATTGCAAACGATTCACCTCAACTGAGATAAAAAAATATCAATTGATTCTATTCTTGTAGATAGTTCATCATAATATTTATTTGTTTCATCATTGAAGTTTTATTCAAGCTAAGTTTGCCAAAACATGGATTGGAGTCTAATAAAAAATCACAAATATCTTCTTTTGTTTCATAGCCTGATTTCATTTTATTAATTATCACTTCAACCAAACAAGCATTAATCTTGTACAAGCCATTGATTACTTTTGTGTTGGAATGGACATCGGAATACTTACAGGCTCCTTCAGCAAGCTTCATAGCTGTTTTAACTTTATCACCAACTGTATTTGGGCTTAATCCACTAAGGTTTGGGTATTTTTCATTTGGATAATTATTAAGTTGGGTAGGGTTTTTGAAGAGCTGCTTTTGCGGATCAAAACAAATTGTATTTAGACCATTAAGAATCAAAAAATGAATTAACTCTTCTTTAGACTTACTGTTAGCATTATTTGATTGATTTGGCTCTTTGCTTTTTTCGGCTTCATCTACAAGGTAGCCATCTTTGTATATTCTATCGGGTTCAGGGTTGTTTACTGTTTCTAAATTATCTGGAAAAACAGCTCTTAAAACCTTATTAATATCTTTATGGCAAAAATATCTAAAGTTTTCATTGGTTCTAATCTGTCCTGATTTTTCTTTAGTCGTTGGCAACGTGCTGTAAGGAAGTAGATATTGAGTTTCTTGTTGCTGAATAAGATCTTTAGTACTTACATAAATTTTCTTAATTTTCTCAATACTTATTTTTTTCTTATGCTGCTCTGAATAAGCATAGGAAAACTCTGTAGTTTTCAATATCAGAATATTTTTATGAAACAAGCTCCAGCGAGGTCTATACAATTCAAATAAACCTGTAAATGTCACTTCTCTCAGCGTATATCCATTTCGTGAAAACAATTTGAAGGGTTGAATATAATCAATAAGCTTGGCCACTATTCGTGGTGTCCTGGCATTAGTTATTTCATACAGGTCAAACCTAGAATCCCACCTTATTGGGGTTGGCCCATCTAAGAAAACATAGGAAGTGACATCATAATCATAATAGAAGGAATTCTCAGAATCGACGCTACTTCTCCTTATTAATGAGTTATAGACAGTCATGCCATTTTCATCTTTGGTAAAGAGGCTATTAATAGCTAAACGATTGGCAACATATATCGAGCTTGTTTTGCCATTACTGGTATTTTCAAGGCATATTAGATTTGATGATTTTTTTGTCATGAACTTTATTTAACTAGTTGTGATAAAAAATCAGCCCATACTTGGGCGTTTACCTGTCTTTCTTCAAGGTAAGTAGCGTGGTTATAAGCGCCCCTGACAGGATCTTTTACTTTATGTGCTAATGAGGCTTCTACAACATCAGGTCTAAATTTAAGTACTTCATTTGCAATTGTTGAGTAGGTACCACGAAAGCCATGCACTGTGGCTTTTCCTTTGTAGCCCATACGATAGATCACCGAGAGCATTCCATTTTCAGAAATTGGTTTATCGGTTTTGACTAGTGAAGCAAATATATAGTTACTTTGTCCCGTGATTAGTTTGAGCCTTTCTAAAATTTCAATGGCTTGCGTAGATAGTGGAATTGTCTGAGCAATATTCATTTTCATACGCTTTGCAGGAATAGACCAATAAGCATTTTCAAAATCAATTTCTTCCCACTCTGAAAACCTTATTTCATCAGTTCTAGCATGTGTTAATAATGTAAATTGAACGGCACTTTTACAAACAATATCACCAACATAGTTTTCTAGGTCTTCTAAAAATTGCGGTAAGTCTTTAAGGGATAAATGAGCCATATGCTGTACTTTACGAGCTGGCAGGTATTCATTTTTACCAAGTGCTGGATTATCAGCACAATAGCCTTTGTGTATTCCGTATCGAAAAACAGCGTTAATACGTGAAAGGATACGTTCCGCCACTTCTAAGGCTCCACGCTTTATTATTGGATTAAGTACATAATCAATATCATATGGAGTAATTGTACTGATAATGCGAGAGCCAAGAAATGGAAATGCTTCATTATCGAGAGACCTTAGAACCGCTTTTGAATGCGATGGCTTCCAACAACGCTTTGTATTTGGAATAGATTTAAAATCAATCCATTCTTGAGCTACTTCTTTAAAGCTCATTCCCTCTGGGTTCTTTTTTAGCCTTTTAACTTCAGCAGGGTTCTCCCCATTATCCAACATAAGCAGATATTCATTTCTGGATCTTCTTGCATCTTTTAGTTTTAGAGTAGGGAATTTGCCAATCGTGACAAGGCATTCTTTGCCATGAAAGCGATATTTGAATCGCCAAACCTTTCGCCCCGATGGTGGAACGTAGAGATATAAACCTTCAGCATCAAATAACTTATAAGGCTTAGTTTTAGGTTTTGCCGTTTTTGATTTTAAATCAGTTAATGCTATAGCTAGGGGTAAAAAAATTAAGGGTGTTATTTATACCCTTTTTTACCCCAAAATGGTTTGAAAGTAAACAAATCTTAATGGACGTTAATGACCACTAATCGGCTTTGCAATGCGACTTAAAGAACCATATTGAACTTCTTTAAATCTGTGTATGGTGCCCAGGGCCGGAATCGAACCGGCACGGTGTTGCCACCG
>JAMOMJ010000429.1 GCA_027067135.1 Cyclobacteriaceae bacterium | reverse complement strand
TATTTCCTTGATGAAACTCTTGCGTTCTAAAACTGAGAGCGATAAAAGATGAGATTTGATTTCTGCTAATTCCATAGTCAAATATACAAAATAATACCTGTTTTAAACTAGAGCCTTAATTTTTTCTAATTCGTAATTCAACTTCAGGAACAGCCTTCATTAACTCAGTAAGTTCCGACAACATTTTTCGGTCGTAATGGTAGGGGTAGAGTATTTTTGGTTTAAAGCCCTTAACCGCATCTACCACCATTTCAGGGTTCATAGTGTAAGGAAGTTTCATTGGCAAAAACGCGGCATCTATGTTTTTTAGGGCTTTTATTTCAGGCGTGTTTTCGGTGTCGCCTGCAATAAGAATTCTTAAACCGCCAAGCGTTAATATATAACTATTGCATTGCCCTTCTTTATGAAATGGTTCACCATCTTCATTTTTATTTACCAAGTTGTAGGCCGATACCGCTGTAATTCCAACACCATCAATACTTAACTGTTGTTCCGGGTAAAGCACCATTCCCTGACCCCATTTTTCATGTGCAATCTCACTCATAAATGTTTTAGTGCCATCATTGGTTAGTGCCTTTAGTGCCGCAGGGTCGCAGTGGTCGTTATGATGGTGGGTTACAAAAAGCATATCGGCCTTCGGAAATTGGTATAAATCGGCTTTTCGAGAGGAAGGGTCGATGTAAATATTTCGTTCTCCCCATTGTAACAGGAGGGATCCGTGGCCTATAAAAGTGATTATTACGTCTCCGGAAGAAGCTTTAAGGGTGTCTTTGGCAAATATTTTTTGACCATAGCTACTACTTGAAATCAAGAGGATAAAAAGGAATAAAAGGAATGTTTTCATAAGTTATTAAACGCAATATTGATACCAAGTTATATATTTGATTGTAAACTTAAACAAACCCATGAAAAAATTATTTTTTGGAAGTATAGAAAATTCGAACTCTGCTGATTTAACGCTCGCTCTTTTACGGGTGTTTGCAGGATTAAGCCTTATGCTGGTACACGGTAGTGGTAAAATACCTGTTTCAGAAGGATTCGTTGAGCATATTGCTTCGTTAGGGTTTCCTATGCCAATATTTTTTGCTTGGGCTGCTGCTCTTTCTGAGTATGTTGGTGCTTTATTATTGGCGTTAGGGCTATTCACGAGGCCTGCTGCCTTAATGGTTGGCGCTACTATGTTTGTAGCTGCATTTGTAAACCATGGTGATGACCCTTTTGCAGTGGCCGAGAAAGCTTATTTATATTTTGCTATTGCTTTGCTGTTTGCCATTTTGGGTTCTGGGAAATATGGCATTGACTCCATCATTCGTAGAAAATTAAATATCTAAATTTTCTACAGTATGAGCACTTAAAGGATGGAATGGGTTCATTTACATATTAAAGAGTATCTAATTCCTGCCGTTATTGTTTTTTACTATGCTTGGGTGATTTTTGCAGTAATAAAAATTCTATTAGAAAATAAAAATCCACTAAAAACTCACTCTTACCTTCTTTTACTTGTTTTACTGCCCATCGTTGGCTTACTAATTTATTTGTTTTTTGGGCAGGACTATAGACGCCATAAATTCTTTTCGCGAAAAAAAGCCATTGACAGCAGCATTGTAGATTCCATTGTAAGCGATCAGCTTAACCTGGCCTTTCAACATGAGCTTATTAGTGATGAAAGGGTTATGGCGAAGTTGAGCATTATTAAGTTACTACTCCGCAATAATAATGCCTTCCTTACCAATAATAATACAGTTAAAATGCTCATTAACGGGGAGGAAAAATTCGATTCGCTTTTGAAGGATATGGACAAGGCTGTTAATCACATTCACTTGGAATATTACATTTTTGAAGAAGATAAAATTGGCAGAGCCATTCTTGATAAGCTTATTAAAAAGGCTTCGGAAGGAGTTATTATAAGGTTTATTTACGATGATGTAGGTTCTGTTATATCGTATGCCGCCAGAGCAAAACTGAAGAAAGCAGGAATTTTGGTAAATCCAATTATGCCGGTTTATTTTCCTAAATTCAGCAAGGCTAATTATCGGGATCATCGTAAAATAGTGGTAATTGATGGCAAGGTTGGTTACGTGGGAGGTATAAATGTGGCAGACCGGTATGTTAACAAGGACGGACAAAAGTACTGGAGAGATACGCACTTAAAAATTACTGGCAACGCAGTACATTCGTTGCAAATAGCCTTCCTGCTTAATTGGTATTATGCAGCAAAGGAGAAGCTGTATTTTACCAAAGATTTGTTTCCAAACATTATTTCCGAGGGTAACCAATGTGTGCAGATAGCAGGTAGTGGGCCGGATACCGATTGGGCCAGCATAATGCAGGCTTTTTTTGCAGCCATTACTTCGGCCACCAGGCGTGTTTGGATTACAAGCCCTTATTTTATACCTAACGAACCCGTATTAACAGCTATTAAAACAGCCGCTTTAAGTGGTATTGATGTGCAAATTATATTTCCGCATAAACCGGATTCATTTATAGTACATGCTGCTTCTATGAGTTTTATGAAAGAAGTACTGGAAGCAGGCGTAAAAGTGCACCTTTATACCAAAGGATTTATACATGCCAAAACTTTATTGGTAGATGATGTGTTCTCTTCGGTAGGAACCACCAATATGGATTATAGAAGTTTTGACCAGAATTATGAAATAAATGCAATGGTATATAGTACAACCTTTGCTACGCAATTAGAAAAGCAATTTTTAAAAGATGTAGAACAATGTGTGCCATTACAATTAAACCGTTGGGAGCAAAGACCTGTTCGTACTAAACTCCTGGAATCTGTAGCACGGCTTTTGGCTCCGCTATTGTAACTTTGAAATAAGATAACAACCTAAAATTATATACAAATTATGAAATCAATGAAAACGCTTAGCATTGCACTATTAAGTGCTGCATTCCTCATTTCTTGTGGGGGAGAAACAAAAAAAGAAAACACTGAAAGTACTGAAGCAGTAAAAGAAACTTGTGTTTATTCTTATGTATCAGACTCTACCACGTTAAAATGGACTGCCTTTAAATTTACCAGAAGAGCCGGTGTTAGCGGCACGTTTAATCGTATAGCTGTTAATAATGTCAAAAGTGCTGATAATCCTGTGGATGTACTTGTAGGGGCAGACTTTAGCATTTATACACCCTCGGTAAATTCGGGCGATGCGGAACGTGACCCTAAGTTGGTAGAGTTCTTTTTTAAGAAATTAGCCAATACAGAAACGATTACAGGTAAAATAGTTTCAGTAAATGAAGGCGAAGCTGTAGTTACAATCGCTATGAACGGAAAATCAGTAGATGTGGTTGGAAAAGTGACAGTAGATGGCAACAAAGTTAGTCTTGCCACTTCTGTAGATATGGCCGATTTTAATGGTTTAGATGCTATTGTTTCACTAAACGAAGTTTGCTCAGCAAAACATACGGATGAAGATGGTGAAAGTAAGCTTTGGCCGGATATAGATATTGTAGTATCTACCGTATTGAAAAAGGAATGTAAATAAATTTATTTCGCCCATCTGTGGGCAACACATTGGAAATTAATCCATTAGATGTACTTTTGTTAAAAAGGTAGCTTGTAAGAGCTACCTTTTTTATTGTTTAGGTATAGATAGTATTAACTAATGCATCGAAAATGGCTTTTAAAAATAATCTTGGATTTATAATTATATGGTTTTTTATAATTGGAAATGCGAATGCACAGTGCCCCGTTACAGCGCCAACGGCCATTCCAGAATGTAGGCTTGGCACAGGAACGGTTACTTTGGGAGCAAGCGGTTCTACAGGTTATTATAATTGGTATGATGCAGGTGTTGGAGGAAGTTATTTAGGTACTGGTTCAACTTATCAAACGCCAATATTGGTAGCTACCACAGATTATTTTGTAGCTGCCGCCAATGCAAATTATAGTTTAAATTTTGATGGAAGTAATGATTTTGTGGATTTTGGTAATCCTGCAACATTGCAAATTACAGGAGATTTGACTATCGAAATGTGGCTTAAGCCTTCTAGTTTTAGTGTAAGAAGAAACCCTTATGCTAAAGCGTATGGTGGAGAAGGTACTATCACACAGGAAACGGATGGGTCGCTCAACTTTTATTATGGAACCAATGGTGGAAATGCAAGCCCGTACCAGGGGTTTAATTCTGTAACATCTCTTGAACTAAATCAATGGAATCATATTGCCATTGTTAGGGATTTAACAAATGGGCAGCTTTATTGGTATATAAATGGAGCACTTAGTAATCAAACAGCAGCTGATTATGGCGCTGCCGTTGCAGGAAGCAACAGTGCATCAATTGCGGCTGGCTATGTAAGTAATTATGCGGGAGAAATTGATGAAGTGAGAATTTGGAGTACTGCACGTACTCAGCCTGATATTCAAACTAATATGAATTTATGCTCATTAGGAACCGAGCCAAATTTAGCTGCATATTGGGATTTTGTTGATGGAGCAGGTACTGTTTTAACAGACAAAACAGCTAATGCACTAAATGGAACTTTAACCAATATGGATGCTGCTACTGATTGGGTAATTGACTCCCCCAACATTTCCTGTGAAAGTTGCGAATCCCCTCGAACTACTGTAACGGCAACGATTAATGCAGGAACCCCCATTGATTTAGGAGCTAATCGTTGTTTTGATGTGTCAGTCTTATTGGATGCAGGTGCAGGTTTTTCTTCTTATTTATGGCAGGATGGCTCAACAAATCAGACATTTACCGCTACAGCTTCAGGCATCTATTTTGTAGAAGCAAACGATGGTGGTGGTTGCGTGGATAGAGATACTGTTAGCTTAGTTCTAAACCCTGTAGTGCCCACAGGAACTTCTGGCTGCCGATTAGGTACTGGTACAGTTGACCTTTCAGTTTCTGGTTCTTCTGGAAATTATAACTGGTATGATGCAACTACTGCAGGCAATTTATTAGGTTCCGGTTCTAGTTTTATAACGCCATCTATAAGTACTACTACGGATTTTTATGTGTCGGCAGTACCCACAAATTACTCACTTGATTTTGATGGAGGTAACGATTATGTAGATTTAGGAAATCCTCAGGAGTTGCAAATTAGTGGAGATATGACCATTGAAATGTGGGTAAAGCCAACCAATTTTAGTGCACGAAGGAACCCCTATGCAAAAGCCTATGGTGGAGAGGGTACAATTACCCAAGAAACTACGGGTATTCTTAATTATTATTATGGTACAAGTGGGGCAGATGCAAGCCCATATCAAGGGTTTGGTTCTGTGGCAGCCCTTACATTAAACGAATGGAATCATATTGCTATAGTACGAGATTTAACAAACGGACAACTTTATTGGTATATAAATGGTGTTTTAACCAATCAAGAGGCTGCTAATTATGTGGCTGCAACACTTAGCTCTAGCCCTGCTACCATTGCGGCAGGTTATGTGAATAACTATGCTGGTCAAATTGATGAGCTAAGAGTATGGAATAGTGCCAGAACTCAAGCAGAAGTTCAATCAAATATGAACACTTGTTGCGATTGCCTTGCCAATTCAAACCTTGCAGGTTATTGGGATTTTAATGACGGAACGGCTAGTGCAGTCTTGTCAGATTTAACAT
>JAMOMJ010000428.1 GCA_027067135.1 Cyclobacteriaceae bacterium | reverse complement strand
ATTTTTGTTTTTAAGGTTTGAAGAGGACAGTCTAACAGTCTAATGTCTAACATCTAATGTCTTTTTTTATCAAAAACCAACAGCAAGGTCATCTCCTCTCGGATCTGCCCCACCTTCAAGCTTTCCATTTTCTAATGCTTTAACTGCATCTACGCGTCCAATGTTTCCTCTATCGAGCATTTTATGCCCCATATCCTCTAATTTTTTTATAACCTCCTCAGAAAGAGCTCCTCTTTCGTACATTATAACATCGGGCAACCATTGGCTATGGGTTCTTTGGGCATTTACAGCTTCTTGCATGGTCATATCAAACTCTGCTACATTTAAAAAGGTTTGGTACACAGAGGTAATAATGGTGGCTCCTCCAGGAGATCCAAGCACCATTAATAATTTACCATTATGTTCTACGATAGTAGGTGTCATAGAAGAAAGCATTCGCTTACCAGGAGCAATGGCATTTGCTTCACCGCCTACAAGGCCAAACATATTCGGTACACCAGGTTTAATACTAAAATCATCCATTTCATTGTTTAGAATGAAGCCTGCTTTGCCCACAACTACTCGAGATCCGAAAGCTCCATTTAGCGTAGTGGTAATAGCTACTGCATTTCCTTCAGCATCAACAATAGAAAAATGTGTGGTTTGATCACTCTCTAATAATATGTTTCCACTTCCAATACTGTCTGACGGTGTAGCTTTACTAGGGTGATAGCTTTCCATCCTTTCTTTATTATACGCAGGAGTTGTTAATTGTTTTATTGGTACATTATAAAAGTCCATATCTCCAAGGTATTCAGCACGATCTGCATATACTCTCCGTTCTGCTTCGGTTAATAAGTGTACATAATTGGCCGAATTATGTCCCATGTTTTTTAAGTCAAACGACTCAACACTTTGCAGTAATTGAGTTAAGGCAATTCCTCCACTAGATGGGGGGGGCATGGTAATTATGTTGTAGTTTTTATAGGAACTGGTAACAGGGTTTCGCCAAATTGAATGGTAATTGTCTAAATCTTCTTGAGAAATAAGTCCTTCCCCTCTTTCCATTTCTTCAATTAGAAATTGAGCGGTTTCACCTTCGTAAAAACCTGCCCTACCCTCATCTCTAATTCTTACAAAGGTAGAAGCGAGCTCTAAATGAGTAATTGTATCGCCTTCGTTCCATTCTTTAAAAAACTGAGTAGGAACAATGGTGTTTAATTGCTCTAGCGACTCTCTAATTCTGTTAAACCCATCGGCTTCCCTTTTAGTTACCGGAAACCCAATGGTTGCTAAGTCGATTGCTGGTTGAACAAGTTCTGCCCAAGGTAAGGAACCATATTTTTTATGTGCCTCTATCATACCATCTACTGAGCCTGGTACACCTACTGCTAAATGTCCTCGGATGCTCAGGTCTTTAATTACATTGCCAGCGGAATCTAGGTACATATCTCGATGAGCTTTGGCAGGAGCCATTTCTCTAAAATCTAAGGTTGTGGCATTACCATCTTTATTGCGGTAAACCATAAATCCACCACCACCAATATTACCAGCAAATGGAAAAACAACCGCTAAACTAAACTGTACAGCTACCGCAGCGTCAACTGCATTGCCGCCTTTGGCCAAAATGGCTTTGCCAACATTTGAGGCAATAGGGTGAGCAGTAACAACCATAGCTTTTTCGGTAATTAAACCAGTCTTTGAAACATAGTTGTTTTTGCTAGATTCAGTAGTGTTACAACTAAAAAGCAGGAGGGTTGCAAGAAGGGTTAAAATAGATTTTTGCATAGGATCTTTAATTAGGACTTGAAACTACGAAAAAACGATTAAATACAAAATTGTATATTTGTTTACCTAAGTAAAGATTATGCCTACAAAACGAGAACAAAATGCAGCTAGAATTAAATTTAAGGCATTAAAATATGTGTTAAAAGAGTCAGAAAGCCGAAATTTTGCTGATATTCAAGTTATTGAAATTTGTAAATATGTTGGAATAAGTAAAGTTACTTTTTTTAAATATTTTACATCAAAGGTAGATTTGTTACTTTATTATCGAAGCATACTTACACTTACACTAATTATTAAAATTGTAGAAAGTAAGGTTGAAGGGACGAAAGCTCTCAATCTAATCGTACAATATTTTGCTTTGGAGTATGCCAAACGGCCTTCGATGGTGTTGGGGTTAATTCGTTATTTTACTAATTCTACTGACTATGTAAATCCAATACCTATTAAGCCAGCAGAACGCCTTTTATTTTTTCCTGAGGCAACAGAACTGGCCTATGAAATCATTTCTTTTGACCAATTGGTAGAACAACAAATGCTTGATGTCGTTTTTAAAAAACAATCTACATTAAGCGTAAACTCTCAGCAATTGAGCGAAGTGTTTTTAGCAACTTTATATGGTACAATTGTGGTGTGCAGAATGAAAAAGGTGGATCATATTTCTATGTTTTTCTTTCAAGTTTTAGGTACTGTTTTTCCGGGCATAAAAGGTTAAGAGCACCTCTATTAATTTATCCCGAATTTTGATGCGAATCAATTAATAGAGGTGTCCTTAAGAAGTTAACAGTTGGTAAAGTTCCTGCATTCCTGTGGTAGCATTTTTATTAATAAATGTTACGTTTTCGGTATTCATATCTGGGCTCCCTGGATCTATTACATAGATTGGTGTTTTAGGTCGAACATAATTAATGAGCCCAGCAGCGGGATAAACTACCATTGAAGTGCCTATTATGAGCAAAATATCGGCCTTTTGCACGACCTCAACAGCGTTTACCATTTTGGGGACTTCTTCACCAAACCAAACAATATGTGGCCTTAGTTGAGAACCTAATTCGCATAAATCTCCAATATTTAACCCATATTCTCCAATAGGATAAACGAGTTTGGCATTTTTAGTACTTCGGCATTTAAAGAGTTCACCGTGTAAATGCAGCACGTTTTTAGAGCCTGCTCTTTCATGAAGGTTATCTACATTTTGAGTTATAATTCGTACGTCAAACTGGTTTTCCAGCTCAACTAATAATTTATGTGCTTTATTTGGCGATGCTTTTAACGCATCATTTCTACGCATATTATAAAACTCAATAACTAGGCTAGGGTTAGCATCCCAGGCTTCGGGTGTGGCTACTTCCATAACATCATACCCCTCCCAAAGACCTCCGGAATCTCTGAAAGTTGCAATGCCGCTTTCCGCACTAATGCCTGCACCCGTTAAAACTACAATTCGCTTCATATTTATGATAAGATTATGACTTTTGATTAAACAAAAATATTAGTTAGTAAATTAATACTACCATTTGTTCACCAAAGTAAGGCTATAAAAATCTAATTAAATGGTTGACTTAAAAAGTATGGGTAGAATATTATCGATTTGGTGTTCTCCAAGTTTAAGCTTCTGTCTTTAGCATAGGCAATAGACTATTGTCTATTAATAGACAATAGTCTATCATTGTGTTGTTGTATTTAAAATAATTTTTTATCACTAGATATTTTAAAACAATTTTTTATGAAAAAGAAGTTGCTGGTACTCATAATTGTGCCATTATTATTGTCAACAGGAATAGCTTTTTTAGTATCTGCTCTAAAGATAAGAAAGGAAGGTGAACAGGCATTAGAAGAAAAGAGTTTAGCAATTCTGAGAAGGATGGAAGCTGTTAGAACTTATGTTGCTAATGAGGGTTTAATGGAGGGCTTTATTAAAGAAATGGTAGAAAAGCACCCCGATGGAAATTTGGCAGATAAAGAAGCTGATAAAATAAAAAACCAGGTTCCGATTATTGCCTCATGGAAAATTGGAATGAAAGATGCTGATAAGGATAATTATGAATTTAGAATTGCAACACTTAAGAATGTAGCTAGAAATAAAAAAAACATTGCAACGGCAAAAGAGTTAGAGTTTATAGATGAGTTTTTGGCATCAAAAAAGGAGTTAATTACTTATAAAAGTAAAGAAGAAGACAAGCTGTGGGTAATGAAGCCTGTTTATATTCGAGAAAGTGAAAATTGTTTAGTTTGTCATGGTGTTCCTGAAAATAGCCCTTACGGGAATGGAAAAGATGTTTTGGGCTATGATATGGAAAGCATGAAAGATGGGGAGTTTAGAGGACTGTTTATTATTAAGTCAGATTTAAAACCTATATATGAGAGTGCTAACGAGGCAATAATAGGTATAGGTTTTTGGAGTTTAATTTTGGTTATTTTGGTAAGTATTGTTGCTTTTGTTTATGTTAACCGCTTTATCAACACCTTTAATAAAATTACAGAAGTAATAACTTTAATTGGTGGGGGAGATTTAACCAGGGAAGTAAATATAAAAACAAGCGATGAACTGGAAGTAGTTAAAAATGGCATAAACAATATGCTGTATAAGCTTAGAGAAGTTATTTTGCAAGTTAGCGGAGCTTCGCTCAAAGTTGCAAATTCAAGTGTTGAAATGAATATTGCTTCGCAGCAAATGTCTAAAAGAGCTAATGAACAAGCAAGCTCCACAGAAGAAATATCGGCTTCTATGGAACAAATGGTTGTTAATATTCAACTAAACACCAGCAACTCTGAAGAAACAGAGAAAAGAGCTATTGCGGCTACAGAGGGTTTGCATAAAAGTAACGATTCAGTAAGCAGAACTGTGACTTCCATGGAAACAATAGCGGATAAAATTTCTATTATTGGCGAAATATCTCAGCAAACTAACTTATTAGCTTTAAATGCAGCGGTAGAGGCCGCAAGAGCCGGAGAATATGGCAAAGGGTTTGCAGTTGTGGCGGGAGAAATAAGAAAACTGGCCGAACGTAGCCAGCAGGCTGCAATTGAAATTGATGAAGTATCTAAATCAAGTGTGGAAATAGCTCAGGAATCGGGAAGAATGTTAGAAGATATCTTACCAAAAATTCAAAAGAGTGCTAGCATGATAAGGGAGATTACCGCTTCAAGTATTGAACAAAAAACAGGAGCTGAGCAAATGAATAGTGCTATTCAGCAATTAGATCAAATAATTCAGCAGAACTCTATTGTTGCTGAAGAAATAGCAGAAAACTCTGAGGGCTTAAGTGCACAGGCTGAAATACTTAAAAAAACCATCGCATACTTTAAATTTTAAAATCTCCAATTATTGTGTTGGTTTTCTTCGAATTAATCCATTAGCTTTTCAAAAAAACGGTTTATATATTAATGTCGTTTAGTTAAGCTTTTCGTTACTGCGAACGAAGTGCGGCAGTTTGCTTCTCTTAACCCTGTAGTCTCTAATTTAGAGATTGCTTCCCCGAAAAAAACGGGGCAGGCTGTTCCTACCATTGACAGGTTTTTTTTCGCTGTATTCTAACCAAGAAACTCTTAGGTCAGACGATAGTCGGACTAGTGTAACGATTCCTAAAAAAGCCGACTAATTTTCCATGTATTTCCCTTTATACTGCGTTAAAATTAGTAACCATAACAGAACTATGCTTGCAAATTTTGCCTTGTCTAACTTAACTTTGCCACATGTGCCTATATTGGCTGGTTTGTACGTTTTGAAGCTGCCATATTAAAAAAAATATTAAAAGCTAATGTAAATCTAAAGGTGGTAGGCAGGCTTCGGGCGAAGCCACAGATTCTTCGGGC
>JAMOMJ010000427.1 GCA_027067135.1 Cyclobacteriaceae bacterium | reverse complement strand
ATTGTTTGCTACGTTTTCAACTAATAGAAATGAGGTGAATGGAATTGAAGGAGATAAATTAGCTTTACCAAAAAGCTTTGGCGTATCTGTTGCACAAAATGGAGAAGCAATTGGTTCGTTTGATGGCTTTTATTTTGCCCGCGATGCTAATGGAGAAATCCTTTTAGATGCTAATGGGCTTCCATCAAGAGCACAAGATACAGATGGTGCTAATGACAGAAAAATAATAGGAAATCCTAATCCAGATTGGATAGGCTCTTTAATTAACCAGTTCGAGTATAAAAATTTCACTCTAAGACTTCAATTTGATGCAGTTCAGGGTTTTGATATATTTAATTTTACAGATCGTGTGAATAGTAGGTCTCGATTTGGAGGCGGTTTTAGAGATGCCCAGGAAATACGAGGTGAGCTAGCCCCAGGCTATAATAATGCAGCTTATAATATTTGGGAACGATATATTGAGGATGGTTCGTTTGTAAAACTTAGAGAAGCTTCTTTATCATATAACATTAGACCAGAAGGGTCAATTAAGAATGTTAATATTTTTCTTATTGGAAGAAACTTGCTCTCATTTGATAATTATAATGGATGGGATCCTGAAGTAAATGCTGCTGGACAACAGAATGGTGTTAGAGGATTTGATTTTAATGAAGTTCCAATACCACGAACTTGGCAGTTGGGTGTAAAACTTGATTTTTAATTAATTTGTATAACTATAAATTTAAAAAAATGAAAAAAATTATAAATAAAATCGGGTTGATACTACTAGGTACTAACTTTTTAGTAGCCTCATGTACGCTTGATTATGTAAACCCTAATGCAGCTACAGAAGCACAAGTATTTTCTACCAAGGATGGCTTGTTTGCATTAGGAATTGGAATAAAGCAACTGTATTCAACAAGTGCTTTGAGTTCTAATTTATTAACCCCGTCAGTTACTACACGCGAAACAGCTATTATGACAACTTTTGCAAACCTTGAAGAGTTAGAAAATGGTGGTTCAAGTTTGTCAGGTGAGAATGGATATACTGCTAGGATGTTTGCTAGAAACATGCGTGTAAAAGGGATGGCAGAGGATTTATTGGCTGCGGTTCCAAATATAGATTTAGAAGCTGGAACTAGTAGTGCTTTGGTTGCCTATGGAAGTTTATTTAGAGCTATGACACTAGGTAATCTTGCTCAAAATTTTGAGCAGGTACCAGTTTTAAATTCTAAAGATGGCAAAGCTGAATTTTCTGACAGGATGATAGCATACCAAGAAGCGGTAGATATAATGAATAGCGCACTAGCTGGTTTAGCAGCTAATCCAGAGTCAGATGATTTTACCAATTTTTTCGGTACTGATATTAATTTATTAAATTCTTTAAATGCGTATGTGGCACGTTATCAACTTGCCTTAGGTCAATATGATTTAGCAATTGCAGCTGCTAATAAAGTGAATTTGTCTTCTGTCTCTATATTTAAGTATGATGCCGAAAATCAAAATCCTGTATTTACAAATATGATTTTCAATGTTAATTATGCTCCCAGAGATAATTTTGGACTGCCCGCAGGCTTAGAACCTGATGCTGCCGATGAAAGAGTTGGGTTTTACCTAGCTGGCGCAGCTACTCCCTCTGACGTTAATGTGTTGCCAGTAAGAAGTATTAATGCTCCATTTTTTACTGCACTTGATGCTGAAATTCCAGTTTATCTGCCAGGGGAAATGATGTTAATTAAGGCTGAGGCTTATGCAAGGAAAAATGATTTGGTAAATGCAACTACAGAGCTAAATAATGTACTTCAAAAACAAGCAGCAACTGATGCCTTTAGTATTGGTGCTAATTTGCCTGCTTATTCAGGTGGAAATACACAATCTGAAATACTAGATGCAATCTATCAAAATAGAAGAATTGAATTGTTCTTGATAGGAACCAGTTTGGAGGATAGTAGAAGATTTAGAAATATGACACCTCCTGCGGGATTAGATTTTACAACTGAAAGAAATAGGAATTTTTATCCTTATTCAGAGGATGAAAGGTTGAACAACCCTAATATTCCAACAAACCCTAGTATTTAAAATTTTACTTGGTTTGATTATTAAAAAGGGCTATCAAACGAGATAGCTCTTTTTTTGCCAAAGTATTTTTTCGTTAATATTTAATTACGTTTTATAAACGTACTATACATGCCAAATAAATCAATTCAGCACAGTCCATTAGGTTTAAGAGAAGAACTTCGTTTCGAAAAAATACACACCGTTATTTTTCCAAAAGCCTACGAAGGCTCTATGCAGGTAGCCCAAGAAGTAGCCACTCTTATTAAAGAAAAAGAAACTCAGAAAAAACCATGTGTACTTGGTTTGGCAACAGGTTCTTCACCCACCACAGTTTATAACGAACTGGTTCGTATGCATAAAGAAGAAGGGCTAAGCTTTAAAAATGTTCACACGTTTAACTTGGATGAGTATTACCCTATGCAGCCTAATTCTTTGCAGAGCTACGTACGGTTTATGGACGAATATTTATTTAACCATATTGATATCGAAAGGGGCAACATTCATATTCCTGATGGCACGTTAAAACCTGAGGACGTATTTGAATTTTGTAGAGAATATGAAAAGAAAATTGAGGATTTAGGAGGACTTGACTTGCAAGTATTGGGAATTGGGCGTACAGGTCATATTGGCTTTAATGAACCTGGTTCACATCCTAATTCAGCTACTCGAATGGTAACATTAGATCATATAACACGAGTGGATGCAGCTGATGATTTTATAGAAATAGATAATGTACCACGTAAAGCCATAACCATGGGAGTTGGTAGTATTATGAAAGCCAAACGGGTAATTCTTATGGCTTGGGGAGAAGGCAAAGCTCCTATTATTGCTAAAACAGTTGAAGGTAAGCCAAATGATCTTGTTCCAGCCACATTTTTACAGAGTCATCCGAATGTAACTTTTGTATTAGACGAAGCTGCAAGTGCAAAATTAACTCGGGTAAATACACCTTGGTTAGTGGCATCTTGCACTTGGAGCGAGTATCAAATAAAGAGAGCTGTTGTTTGGCTTTGTCAACAAACTGGGAAGCCTATCTTAAAACTTACCGATAGAGATTATAACGATAATGGTATGAGCGATTTGGTTTCGGCCTATGGCTCAGCGTATGAGATTAACATTAAAATGTTCAACGAACTTCAGCATACTATTACGGGTTGGCCAGGAGGAAAACCCAATGCTGATGATACAAACAGACCAGAACGTGCTAAACCAGCTCAAAAAAGAGCAGTTATTTTTAGCCCGCATCCAGATGATGATGTGATTTCTATGGGAGGTACCTTTATTCGTTTACACGATCAGGGGCACGAGGTGCATGTTGGCTACCAAACTTCAGGAAATATTGCAGTGTTTGACGATGAAGTAATTCGCTTTGCTGACTTTAACCAAGAGCTTAATTTATTTTTAGGTGTAAATGGAGCTGAAAAGGATGAGTTATACCAGAGAGTAAAAAAAGAAATTGAAAATAAGAAACCAGGCCAAACCGATTCTCCTGAAGTTAGAGAAATTAAAGGATTGATTCGTAAGGGGGAAGCTAAATCTGCTTGCCGTTTTGTTGGATTACCAGAAAAGCGGATGCACTTTTTAGATATGCCATTTTATGAAACCGGTAAAGTAAAGAAAGACCCTTTTGGGTCAGAAGATGTAAAAGTGCTGGTCGATTTTCTTAGAAATATTAAACCTCATCAAATTTATGCAGCGGGTGATCTATCTGATCCGCATGGTACGCACCGTGTGTGTTTAGATGCCATATTTGCTGCCATAGAAGAGATGAAAAATGATGAATGGATGAAAGATTGTTATGTTTGGCTTTACCGTGGAGCTTGGCAAGAATGGGGCATTGAAGATATTGATATGACGGTTCCTTTAAGCCCTGATGAGCTACGTAAAAAAAGAAAGGCCATATTTAAACATCAATCACAAAAAGATAGTGCTGTGTTTCCTGGCAATGATGCTCGCGAATTTTGGCAGAGGTCGGAAGACCGAAACACGGATACAGCAAACCAGTATGATAAATTAGGTTTGGCCGAGTATGAAGCGATGGAAGCTTTTAAAAGATATAAATTTTAGTTAAGTTTGAAACGCCATTTCTGAGTAAACATAAACCTGTTGGAGCGGCAAAATTCAATTCACAAAAAATAATTTATGAATAAATTATTACTAATAATAATTGCCTTTTTTACTTCGAATTTGTTGTTTGGGCAATTGCATACATTAAACTTAATGCCTGTTCCTGCAAGTATTAAATTAGCAGATGGACAATTCGGTATTAATAAGGACTTTAGCGTTTCAATTGAAGGAAACCCAGATGGTAGAATTTATCCTGCCACTACAAGATTTTTAGTACAATTAAAAAATAGAACTGGTGTATTTATAAGTCAAGGGTTTGTTTATAACCCAACTGTAATTGATGAAGCAAGCTTAAAAATTGAAATAATTAGACCTGGAAAAGTTGTGTTAGGAGAGGATGAATCTTACTCTCTTTCAATAACAGATAATAGGCTCTTGTTAAAAGCCGAAACTGATATTGGTGCCTTAAGAGGACTGGAAACTATTTTACAATTAGTAGAGGCAAGTGAAAGCGGCTATATCTTTCCTGCTGTTGAAATTGAGGATATGCCTCGTTTTCCTTGGAGAGGCTTAATGATAGACGTTGCTCGTCATTTTCAGCCTGTAGCAGTTATAAAACGAAATATCGATGGAATGGCATCTGTAAAAATGAATGTGCTGCATTTACATTTATCAGATGACCAAGGATTTAGAGTAGAAAGTAAATTATACCCAAAGCTTACTAAAAAGGGCTCGGATGGTTTGTTTTTTACACAAGAACAAATAATAGATATTGTTGAATATGCAGATCAAAGAGGAATTAGAGTATATCCAGAGTTTGATGTTCCAGGCCATGCAACAGCTATTTTAACTGCATATCCTGAGTATGCCAGCAAAGATACCATCTATTCGATTGAACGATGGTCTGGTATTTTTGATCCAACGTTAGACCCAACAAATCCTGAAACCTATGTATTTTTAAATAGCTTGTTTACAGAAATGGCAGGTTTGTTTACCGATGATTATTTTCATATTGGTGGTGATGAGAACGAGGGTAAGCATTGGGATGCCAATAAAGACATTCAAAAGTTTATGAAGAAAAATAGGCTGGAAGATAATCATGCTTTGCAAGCTTATTTTAACACCAAATTGTTAATTAATCTCGAAAGCCAGAACAAGCATATGGTAGGGTGGGATGAAATAGCTCATGAAAACTTGCCTAAAACGGCTGTAATTCATTCATGGAGAGGGCTCAAGTTTATGGAAAAATCAGTGAAGGCTGGTTATAAAACATTGCTTTCTAATGGGTATTATATAGATTTATTACATTCAGTGGATGAACATTATTTAGTTGATCCATTACCAAAGTCAATCAATTTAAATGAGGAAGAAAAAAAACGTATTGTAGGGGGAGAAGCTACAATTTGGGCGGAATTAGTAATACCCAATACGATTGACTCTCGAATTTGGCCACGTACTGCTGCAATTGCAGAGCGTTATTGGTCACCACAACGTGTAAACGATTTAGATGAT
>JAMOMJ010000426.1 GCA_027067135.1 Cyclobacteriaceae bacterium | reverse complement strand
ATGATATTAGTTCTAAGCCCCCTGCAACCATTGAGTGGGAGTAAATTGACTTATGGCTTACGAATTTAGGGTTTTGAATTCACCATGTTCGTATCCCAAGTAATTTTACGTAAATCGAATTTATTAACTGGTGTTACGCAAAACACGCTTTCTGTCATTCCTGCGGAGGCAGGAATCTGTATTTTGAATGGTTTCGAGTGTTTTTTGCGCAACACCAGTTCTTAAATTGTAAATTAGAATAACAAATTTTGTATTTTTCCATTTATCTATGAGTAAGAAATTATTTTTTCTATTGTTGGCAGCTTGTTTAACATTAAACGTTAATGCTCAAAAGGCTTCTACACAATTTGAATCTACTTATAAGGCAGCTAAACATTTATTAGATGAAGGTAAGTATGGGTTAGCCATGCAATCTTTTAAAAAATTACTAGCCAAGGGTGAAACTAATAAGCTGGTTCCGTTTGCACAATTTTATTTAGGCAATGCTGCTTACCAAAACGGAGATACGGAGTATGCTAAAAATGTATTCTTAGAACTCACTGTTAAATACCCCGATTGGAATAAAATTGAGGCTGCCTATTTATGGCTTTCAAGGCTTGGGTTTGAGCAATCTGGGTCTTTTAAAGGCATGTTGTATGCCACTAAAATTACCTCAGAACCTTACCTTTCTAAAAGTAATAATTACCTCAAACAGCAACTGAGTAAAGAACCATTTGAAGTTTTGCAAGAACTTTATTTTGAGTATAATGATAATAAAGAAGTTGCAACAGCCTTTGCTTATGTACTTAACCTGCAACAACAAACCCCGGAAAACAAACAACTTTTAGATTCGCTCATTAATAAATTTGAACTGGATAGGGATCAATTCAACAGCATCCCACCAAGTGTTCATAAAAACCATTACGAGATTGGAATAATGCTTCCGTTCTATATTGATAGAGTAGAAGCCACAGGGAAATACCTAAAAAAATCGTTAGCGGTTGATATTTATGAAGGAGCTAAAATGGCTGCCTACGATACAGATTCTTCTTTATTTACATTAAAGGTTTTTGATACTAAGAAAGATTCCAGCCAAGTGAGAATTTGTATGGAAAATGGAGGAGGAAAGGAATTGGATGCTGTTCTAGGCCCTATTTATCCAAAACCTGTACAGAAAATGAAAGAAATCTCAAGGAAAAATAAAATTAATTTTCTAAATCCAACATCATCTAATTCAGCCATTTGTAAGGATAATCCCTATGCTTTCCTTTCTAGGTCAACCGCAACTCAACTTGCAAAAGCATCTGCCAGTTTTATTAAATCTCAAGAAGGACTAAAAAATGTATACATCTATTATGGAACGTCTGAAGTTGATTCTATTTCAGCTTATGTGTATAAAACAGAATTGGAAGCAGATTCATTCCAGATTAAATCTATAATAAAAATAGGGCCTGATAATAGAAGGGATGTATATGATGGGCTAACAGATGCCAAGCAAATTGTTGATAGGCGCAAAGTTGGAAGAATGACCAAGGAGCAAATTAAAAATGCATTTCGACTTCCTAGGATTGATTCTCTTCTTATTCCGCTCGATTCTATTGGGCATATTTTCATTGCTTCTTCAGATCCTACTATTTCAACCGAAGCCATGTCAGCCATTATCAGCCGTGGAGATTCGGTAAAAATTATGGGTGTAGGTAATTGGTTTGAATCAAATGATGCAGGACTTGGAATTATGGAAGGGCTTGGGGTTACATTAGCAATTTCAGCTGTAGATGATGTATCAACACTTGAATACAAAGAATTAACAAGGCGTTATATAGAAAAGCACAAAACTCAACCCAGCAAGTATTTTTTTAGAGGCTATTTTGGAATGAAAATGATTACCGAATCTTTGAAAGAATATGGCACTTATTTTCAGAATGGTTACCATAACAAAGGCAATTTCAACCCAATGTTTAATTTTGAAAGCACAAACTCTAACGCCTCAATTAAAATTATTAGATTAGTAAATAATAACATTGAAAAGCTGGTTTATACTGAAGGCTCTAATTAATTGAATCTCTAGTAGAAAATACTGATTTTATATATCGTTTAATGCTAGGTATATTTGAGGCTTATAACTTTAGTTAACAAAAATATGCGCTTGAAAAGCAGTTTTATAATAGGATTACTATTAGCCCTAGTGGTTAATGGCTATAGCCAGGCAAAAAAAACGAAAGCCTTAAAATATACTGTTACGTATGACGATCCCTATGATATAAAAAAACTTTTCATTCATTTTCAACCTATTGTGGGCGATATTGGCGCCTTAAATATTGTTGGAGGGTTTGGACTAGAAGCTAATTACTATCATAAAGATAAGCTCGATTTTGAATTTTCAGGTAGAACCAGTTATGGCGCCCAAGCGGATATTGCTAGAGATGCCGCAAATAGAAACGCATTTAATGAAAACGTGATTTCTGCTTATTTTTATGGAGATGCAGGAGGAACTTATCATATTTTGGATAGAACAAAGGAATCTGAATCCAAGATTCTTTTATATAGCAAAAGGTTAAAAGGTACCGAATGGGCAGCAACCGTTCCTAAAAATGCAGTAATTAAGAACACGGTTCGAGAGATTGTTGGAGGAAGAGGTGGAGCCTTTTTTTACACAACTTCAACAGGGTTATCTAAAATTTTGGAAAAGCAGCAATTAGACCTTTTTTATAATGATGGAACTCCAATTGAAAGCGATGATCTTTATACCAATGTAGCAGCTTATGGATTTTATGTTGGAGGCTCCATGAGTTGGTTCAAAAACTTTGCTGTAACATTTGAGTCAAGGTGGGAACCTAACGGAGATGACCTACTAATAACAACCTATCTTGATATGCTTTATGCTCCAGAGGTAACTATAGATGATTTATTAATTGGGGGAGAAACTGTTTCGTTGGAAAATGTTACACATAATTCTTTTGGTTTTAGAGCCGGGTTAAAAGGTAAATTCAACCGTAAATTAGGGTGGGGGTATGGTGTAGAATCAGGAGTTCGACCAGGTGTTGCCAAAGATGGATTCTTCTTTGCATTTAAACTTAGTTTCCCTATTTATGGCACTAAGCTTGAGCAAACTGTAGAAGCCATAAATACAGAAACAGGAGAGTAATAACCTCTTTAACTTTCATGGAATTATTAATTATAAATATTAAAGAGTTAGTACAAACTCGAGAAGGGACTAGTGCCTATAATTGGGTTGCTGGTTCAGACATGGATTTGCTTCCCTCTATTCAGAGCGCTTTTGTTTACATTAAATCAGGGCTAATACATGACTATGGTTCTATGAGTAACGTACCAGATGTTAGTTGCGAAGTTATTGATGTTACCAACAAATTTGTATTACCTACTTTTGTAGATTCACATACCCACTTAGTTTTTGCAGCAAGTAGAGAGGACGAATTTGTTGATAAAATTAAAGGCATGTCGTATGCCGATATTGCTAAAAAAGGGGGAGGTATTTTAAACTCTGCAAAAAAACTACAGCAAACCTCAGAAGAAGACCTTTATAAATTCGCACTTAAAAGAGTTAATGAAATTATAGGTTTTGGTACAGCCTGTGTGGAGATTAAAAGTGGCTACGGGCTTACCGTTGAAGATGAACTTAAAATGTTACGGGTAGCAAAACGGATTGGGCAGGAAACACCGCTTACTGTAAAAACAACCTTTTTGGGAGCACATGCCATTCCGAAAGAGTATGATGATCGTAATGAATACATTGATTTAGTTATTAATGAAATGCTTCCTAAAATTGCAGAAGCACAATTAGCAGAGTACATAGATGTATTCTGTGAAAAAGGGTTTTTTACACCCGAAGAAACAGAACGGATTGTGCTTGCCGGAGAGTCTTACGGATTAAAAGGGAAAATCCATGCCAATCAATTAAATATTTCTGGTGGTGTACAAGTGGGCGTAAAAACAAACTCATTAAGTGTAGATCACCTAGAAAGCATGGGACAAAAAGAAATTGATAGCTTGAAAGGTTCTTCAACAATGCCAACTTTATTGCCGGGAGCGGCTTTTTTTCTTAGAACTTCTTACCCTCCAGCCAGGCAGATGATAGAAGCCGGCTTGCCAGTTTCATTAGCTACAGATTTTAATCCGGGCAGTGCACCAAGTGGTAGTATGCCATTTATGCTATCTTTAGCTTGTGTAAATATGCGTATGACACCGCAAGAAGCCTTTAATGCCGCCACTTTAAATAGTGCTTATGCAATGGATTTGTTAGAAACCCATGGAAGCATCACTAAAGGGAAAGCAGGTAGTGTAATTATTACTAAAGAGATTCCTTCCGTTGATTTTATTCCTTATGCCTTTAATAGCAATGCAATTGACTCCGTAATTATTGATGGAGTGCTAATGGACAGTTAGATTTTTAATATATGGATGCGCAAATAAAGAGTTCTGTAGGATCTGCAATTTTACATGCAAAGTGTCCTCAGTGTAGAAATGGTAATATGTTTAAGCATAATTGGTGGCAAGTAGGAAAATTTATCAAGTTTTATCAGCATTGTCCAAACTGTAACTTAAGATTTGATCGAGAGCCGGGGTTTTTCCATGGTGCCATGTATATTTCCTATGCTATGATTGTAGCCATGGTTACCAATGTTTGGTTTGTTTTGTATTTTGTTTTTGACAATCCTGTAATGGAAGTTTACATTGGTGTGATAGTATTTTTAAACATAGTATTATTGCCCATATTTTTTAGATACTCCCGAGTACTATATTTATATGCATTTGGAGGAGTAGAATTTAACGATAAATTAAATAAACACTCGAAATGAAAAAGACGATATGTGTATTAATTACCTTAGCCATTATTGTACAAGGCTGTATGAGTACAAAATTTCAAGCATCTTGGAAAGCCCCTGACTTTGACGGTAAGGCTTACGAACAAGTACTGGTTTGGGGATTGTCAGATAATGTAGCCAACCGAAGCACGGTAGAAGATGAAGTAACTCATTTTTTAAATTTAAAAGGAGTTAATACGCACTCTGGGGCAGATATTCTTCCTTATGATAGAGCAATAATTCCTGAAGATCAGAAAGTTATTAAGAAAAAACTTATTGAAAAGGGATATGATGCAGTGCTAACAATTGGCCTTAAAGATATTAAAGAAGAAACGCATTATGTACAGGGCACAGGGCATTATAACCCAATGTCGTACGGGTATTACGGCTCTTTTTATGGTTACTCCTCTTATATGTATGGCAGCGTCTATCAGCCAGGTTATTATTCTTCTACAGAATATATTTATTTAGAAACCAACCTCTGGGATGTTAAATCTAGCAAGCTGGTTTGGTCTGGCCAGTCTAAATCTACAGGACAAGGAAGCGTTGATAAAACGGTAAATGCCTATGCAAGAGCGGTTGTTACTGAACTTATTAAAAAAGGAGTGATTCAACCTACCAAAAAATAAAGATACTAGTCTATAAAAAAGCCTCATTCTTAGTTTTTAGAATGAGGCTTTTTTATTTTTGATTTTCACACAAATCAAAATTTATGAAAATCATATATACTTTATTAAGTGCGTTTCTAATTTTAGGAACTTCTTGTTCTTCAACAAAAGTTTCAGCTTCTTGGAAGGCTCCTGATTATTCAGGCAAAAAATACGATAAGATT
>JAMOMJ010000425.1 GCA_027067135.1 Cyclobacteriaceae bacterium | reverse complement strand
TAAAGTAGAATAGAAGCATAAATGTTGTTTTAAGCTTCATGTTTAGATTCGCATATTTAGAGATATTGTTCTCCTTAAAATATGAATTAACCCTTTTAGTGACTTCTAAAAAAAAGTCAGGGTTATTATCAGTATTGAATTTGATATTAGGAATAGCCATTAAAAATAGGTTAAGTTAATACAAATGTAAGTCATAAATTTTATCTTCTACTAAGTCATTACACTTTGTGGAAATAAGATTATTCTAAGATTTGTTCTTTAGTTGAATAATTTGTCCCAAAATACTAATAGCAATTTCTTGTGGTGTTTTGCTGGCAATGGGTAAACCAATTGGGGCGAATACTTTTGCTAGTTCATTGCTGTTTACTCCCTCTTCCCTTAATTCTCTGAAAAGTGTATCAATTTTGGCCTGACTTCCCATCATTCCCAAGTATTTATAATTACCTTTTAATAAGCTCTTTAGAATTATTTTGTCAGTTTTAAAACCGAATGACATTATTACAACATAGGTTCGCGCCCCATTTGGAATTATATCATTAATCGTGCTATACTTTTCTATATAAACGGTTTTTGCAAAACTGTTTTCTTCCATTGTGTTTAATCGAGAGCGATCATCGTGCACAACTACGTCAAAACCAGTTTCTTGCGAGAACTTTGAAAGGGCTAAGCTCACATGCCCACCGCCAATTATGTACAACACAGGTGAAAAGTTAAGCTGTTCTTTTAATTGCCAGTGAAGGCTATTGTCTATTTCTAGCTGAAAGTTGGGTGTATTACTTGCTTCTATTATTTGAATTCCGTTGTTTGATAAAACTAATTGCCCATGCTTTGAACTATTGGCATGTATGATTTTTTGAACAAGCGATAATTGCGCTTTGCCAAGATGAAAAAATGCAATGGTCTGTTCACCCGAGCATATCATACCAGATTTATTACTGGGTATATCTGATTGGTGAATTTGCTTTTTTATAAATGGTGCAAAAGGTACTTTTAGTAATTCTAATTTACATAATTCTACCAGTTTATGCTCCATTATTCCACCTCCAATAGAGCCTGATAATAGGCTAGAGTCACTTACTGCCATTTTAAATCCTTGTCTTCCGGGACTGCTTCCACTGCTTTCAATTACATAAAGCAGAACGAGGTTATGTCCTTTCTCAATTTCAGATGCTATGATTTTCCAAAACGCCATGTTTAGCTAAACCAAATGGCACTTAATGAATAATACACCGCCATAAATCCAGAAAATACGGCACTAGCTATAAACCGATGCTGTAAGGCAATTTTATTCTGAATCAAGTAATTAACACCTAACGAAAGTGGAATATTTACCAGAAACGAAATTGCTCCAATACTTAATAAGCCCCAACTTATTTGATCGTACTGCCCCATAAATAGCTTTATAAACAGAATATGCCGTGCAATCCACAGTGGATTAAAATAGAACATCGCTAGAGAAGCCCTAATAATCTTCGATTTAAAACTATGGGTATGATTAACTTTTTTATCAATCCAATTAAAATAATTAGGAATTTCTAACGCATAGATAGTAGCACCAATAAATAAAATTCCCCCAAGTCGTAGCAAACTAAACTCATCCGATAGGAGGGCTGCTGCTGTATCGCCTACCGCATAGATAATACTGCCCCGAACGATGTTTGTTAATTTATATTCGAATGCCATTAGCTATACAAGGCAGTTAGCACCTTCTCGTGTGTAAAAGGTGCATCAAAAGTGGATTGATACTGTGGGTTGAAAGCTTTAATGGCATGTTCTATGGCAAAATATGCCCCAATGCCATACATCAACGGAGGTTCTCCTACAGCTTTCGATTTTAAAATGGCCATCTCTGTGCCTTCGGTATCAAGCGGTTCAATAACCACTTCTTTGGGCACCGAGTAAATATCTGGCACTTTATAGGTGGAAAGCGAATTGGAAAGTAATCGACCTTCCTCATTATAACGTATCTCTTCTAGGGTCATCCAACCAATGCCTTGTACAAGTCCGCCTTCAATTTGACCTCGATCAACGGTGGGGTTCATTGATTTACCAAAATCGTGGACAATCTTTACGGCATCAAAATCGTAAGTGCCACGGATGCAGTCAAGGGTAACTTCGGTGAGTGCTAACCCAAATACGTGGTAGGCAAACGGATGCCCTTTCTCTTTGTCCTTATCGAAATTGATTAAAGGAGTGGCATAATGACCGTTCTCGGTCAAACATACGCGCTCTAAAAAGGCCATATCCACGAGTTCAATCCAACTCATTTCAGATGGGCTTCCATCTATCAAAATAGCTTCATTCACTAATGAAATAGAGGAGGTCTCAACCTTGAATTGATTTGCTGCAGATTTAGTTAATCGCTCTAGTAGAGCATTGCAAGCTTTTTCTAATGCCTTTCCATTTAAATCAGCTGTGGCACTGGCAGCGGTAGGTGACGTATTGGCTACCCGCGTGGTATTGGTTGATTCCAGTTTTATTTTGTTGGCAGGAATAGAGAATACATCGGCTGCAATCTGCAACATCTTGGTATTTACGCCTTGCCCCATTTCAACGGCTCCTGTGCTAATGCCCACAGTGCCATCGCTGTAAATATGCACCAAGGCACGAGCTTGGTTCATAGGCGTTTTGGTAAAAGAAATACCAAACGTAATGGGCATTAAGGCATAGCCTTTTTTGAGGGCATCGTTGTTCTTATTAAAGGCTGAAATCTTTGATTTTACAGCTTCCAAATTAAATTTAGATTCCAATGTACTCCAGGCTTTACTCAATCCTACACCTTCGGCAATTTGCCCATAAGGAAACTCATCTCCATCAATGATTAGGTTGACCTTTTGTAATTCTTGCCTATCAATGCCTAGTTTTTCTGCAGCTTCTGCTAAGGCAGATTCAATGACAAACATTCCTTGCGGCCCTCCAAACCCACGAAAAGCCGTATTAGGAGGGAGGTTCGTTTTGCAACTATAGGCGGTAGCTTTTACATTCGGAATAAAGTAGGAATTGGTTGCGTGAAACAACGTACGTTCCATTACGGCTGGTGAAAGGTCGGCAGCAGCACCTGCATTTTGGAAAAAGGTTACTTCGTAACTCTTAATCTTTAAGTCTTTGGCGAGGCCAATTTTATAATCAGCACTGTAGGGGTGGCGCTTGCCTGTCATCCGCATATCATCCATTCGGTGCAAAATCACTTTGACGGGGATATGTAATAGTTGTGCTCCTAAAGCCGCCATAATTGCCCACGGTGTGGCCTGATCTTCTTTGCCTCCAAAACCACCTCCTAAACGAACAACATCTACTTCAATAGTGTGCATTCCTACATTTAGCACTTTGGAAGCTGCACGTTGCACGACAGTTGGCCCTTGTGTGGAAGAAGAAATTTTGATATTACCACTTTCCAAGGGTTGGGCATAAGCTCCTTGGGTTTCGATGTATAAATGCTCTTGCCCGTTTATTTCTACCTTGCCTTCAAATATATGGTCGCAATCGTTCCAGGCATCAGAAGTGCTGCCTAAGCTAAAGGTTCTGGGAGGAAAGATAAGCTGCCCTTTTTGCTGAGCTACCCGAGGGTCGGTAATCACTTCCTTTTCTTCAATCTCAATCTCTATCAGTTTGCGAGCTTTGAACCCAATATGTTCCGATTCGGCTATGATTAACGCTATAGGTTGCCCTTGAAAATGTACTTCCTTGGAAGCAAACAACTCTTCATTAGGAAATATACCCCCAATTTGGTTTTCGCCCGGGATATGTTCGTGGGTGAGGATGTTAATAACTCCGGTCAAAGCCAAGGCCTTGGTATAATCTACCGACTTAATTATGCCGTGGGCTTTTGGTGAGTCGAATACAACCCCATAACCAGTGCCTTGAATGGTTGGGATATCATCTACGTAAATTGATTTACCCGTAACGTGTCCTTTTGAATCTATATTTTTCATCTTAATGAGGGTAGGGTAATTTGATTTGGAAATAAGGTAATAAAATGCGCATAGAATAATTGGCGGAGCAACAGTCGTTTATACTCCTCAGTTCCTCGAACATCACTCATTGGGCTTATTTCTGCTTGCATAATGTCGTTGGCCTTCTTAATTATAGAAGGAGATAGCTCTTTGCCTTGCAAATACGCAACTGTATTACTTAAGTAGGTAGGAATTGGGCCAATCCCGCCAGCCGAAAGGTGAATACTTTCAATGTTATTTTCAATCACCTTTATTTGAATGGCGGTGTTTACACTAGCAATGTCTAAATGAATACGCTTGCTCACTTTCTCTAAGTTGAACTTTGTATTTTCATCTGGAATGGCAAACGATATTTCAGTAATAATTTCTGCTTCAGTCTTATCGAGTTGCTTATAGCCTTTGTAAAAATCTTTAAGGTTTATTGTTCTGCTCTCATCATTTTCAGTAAGTGTTAGCTGCGCATCTAATGCCAGAAAAAAGGCCGTAAAATCTCCAATAGGGGATGCGTTTACAAAATTGCCGGCAATGGTAGAAATGTTGCGAATAGGAGTGGAGGACACCAATTTAATATGGGCATTCAAATTGGGTATGATCTTGTTAAGTTGCTCCGATGCTTGTAATTCGCTTACCGTAGTAGCTCCACCAATACGGAAAATACCCTCTTCAAATGTTATATAAGTAGAATTGGCTATATGGGATGAAGAGTTCACATTTAGCTCCACTAATTCGTCAGGTTGCTGCACGTATAAATCGGTGCCGCCTCCAACAAGTTTATTCCTTTCATTAACTTTTTTAGGAATATTTAATGTGCTGATTAATTGAGGAATATCCTTGAAATAAGTTGGAATGAACTTGTTTTCAATAAGCCAATCGATAGGTGTATGCTCATCCTTATTAACTAGTAAATCGTTGATATTATGAGCTGCCCGCTCGATGGATTTATACCCAGTACAACGGCAAATATTGCCATCAACCGAAGCAATGGCTTTGGGTTTAGTAGGGGCAGTTTCTGTAAGGCAATAATTGGAAAGCGATACCACAAATCCGGGTGTGCAAAATCCACACTGTGTACCCGATTCATTTACCATCTCTTGTTGAACTGGGCTTAGGTCTTTCATATTTAGCCCTTCAACCGTAACAATGTGCTTGCTTGCAATGTTGGCAATAGGTGTTAGGCAAGAAGTAGCTTGTTTATACTCCATCCTTCCATTCACCAAACTGCCAATAAGCACGGTGCAAGCGCCACAGTCGCCTTCGCGACAACCAATTTTAGTGCCCTTTAAATGCTGATCGTAACGGATATAATCAACTAAAAGTGAGCCTGTAGGCTTGCTGGTAGTAACTTTTTTATCGTTTAGTATAAATTCAATCATTAATATTCTTCTTTCTTCGTGCTTTCAGTCCAAGCCGTAAAAGCTTCTTGTGCTTCTGTTCTTAGCAGTTGAATAGTGGGTAGTTTACGCTTATTCACAGGTTGCTCAATCTCCTCATAAATAAAGTTATCATCAAAATTGATGGCTGCTGCATCTTGCTTGGTGTTAGCATAATATATTTTGGTTGGGCGTGCCCAATAAATGGCGCCAAGGCACATAGGGCAAGGCTCGCAACTGCAATAAATTTCGCAATCATCGAGTTGAAAGGAACCCAGTTCTTTACAGGCATTTCGAATGGCCACCACTTCT
>JAMOMJ010000424.1 GCA_027067135.1 Cyclobacteriaceae bacterium | reverse complement strand
AATGTCCATTTAAAATCGTTAGTAGAAACAACATTTGCCCTAATCAACAGTTCAATTCCCTTATTGGTCATCTCTCCTACATTTTGGTTTTGAGTAGCAAATCCTGTTGATGGAGAAAGAATCCGATTTAGCAGTAAATCAGTAACATTTACGCTATAATATGTAAACTCTAACCCTATCTTCCCTTTTAAAAAAGCCAAATCAGCACCAATTTCAATTTCATTTTGTCGTTCGGGCTTTAAATTAGCATTGCCCATGGCTGAACTAGGAATAAACCCAGTTTGCCCTAACATAGGGTTAGGATTGTAATTTGAAAAACGATCGTACGCTCCTAATGCAGTTAAATTACCTGCTTGACCATAGGAAGTTCTTACTTTAAAAGTATTAATCACATTGCCTAAGCTATTTTGCCAAAACCCTTCATCAGATAATACATAGGAAAGACTACCTTTTAAATAAGTTTGAGTTCGTGAGTCAATCCCAAATGCTGATGCTGCATCAACTCTAAGAGCACCAGTAATAAATAATTTATCAGAAAAAGAAAGAGTCTCCTGAATAAAAGCTCCTCTAAAAGATCTTTCAGTAGTTCTGTCTCCTCTTCCAATTACACTTCCAGCTTCGGTAGATTTAACCAGTGGAGAAAGGTTATTGGCAGTAATACTCAATGTTTCATATTTATCATATTGCATTGAGGCTCCTAAAGTGGTGGTTGACTTAATAGTAGAGTTAATGTTCCACAAGTAATTAGCCGTTAAGCTTTGATTAGTTAAAAATGCATTTAGCGTAGCATTTCTAGACCACCCTGTAGAATATAACCCATTAGTCCCAATAGGTATATAACCTCTAGAGCCTTGTGTATATGTATCAACTCCTAATTTATAACTAATGGATAAACCTTCAATAGGAGTAATGTCTAACCCAACATTGCCTGTAAATCTGTTAGTTTCTTGTGTAAAGTCATAGGTGTCAATTGCTTCTACTGGGTTTACAACAAACCCTGCAGGGCTAGCATAATTACCAGAAGCGTCTGCTTCAGGATTATAAAAGTTGTTATTAAAATTAAATCCTGTTAATGCTCCATAAAATTCTCCCAACCCACCATTAGGAATTTCGTTACTATTACTATGCGAATAGCTCATACCTAAAGAACCAGATAACCACTTATTAAAAATTTGATCGATATTGGAGCGAACAGTATAACGTCCAAAATCTGTGTTTCTAATAATACCTTCATTATAGTATGCTCCAGCAGAGAAAAAATACTTTGTAGATTGAGTACCACCTCTTACTGATAGATTACTATTAGTGCCAAAACTGTTTGCAAAAATACGATCTTGCATTTTATATCTTTCAGTTGGTTCTAGGCCTTGAGAAGGGTCATTGGGGTTTATATATTTATTGGGCTCCATGTTTTCCACAATCTCATTTCGTAGTTGGTTCATTTGAATGCTAGTAGAAAACGAAATTTGGGGCTTACCCACTAATCCTTTTTTAGTAAATATTTGAACCACTCCGTTGCTGGCACGAGAGCCGTAAATTGCGGCAGCAGCAGCTCCTTTAATAATTTCAATACGGTCAATATCGTCTGGGTTTATATCTACTAACCTATTTTGAGCATATCCACCTAAATCAATTAACTCAGGCGATGAGTTATCAATAAATACGCCATCCACAATATAAAGAGGGTCGGAACTACCCAAAACTGTACTATTACCTCTTAAGGTAACCGAAATTCCCCCTGCTGGATTTCCAGAATTTTGTGTAACCTGTGCCCCCGAAATTTTGCCAGACAATGCCTGATCAATACCTCTTGCACCCCCAGCAGTTAGCTCAGCACCTTGTACGGTTGAAATAGCATTGCCTAGTTGTTTTTTGCTTGTTGCAACCGAGGTTCCAGTAATCACAATCTCACTTAAACTAAGTACATCATCCGCCATCCTAAGTTCTAAATTTACTTCAGTATTATTTCCTAAAGAAATACTTTCGCTAATGGATGCGTAACCGACCGACCGAACAGTAAGCTTATAATCGCCTTGTTCCAATGTAACTTCGAATTTAAAATTACCATCTACATCTGTAATGGTACCAAAGCTTGTATTTTCAATTTGCACCGTTGCACCAATTACTGGAACATCGGAACCTTCTTCCATTACTTTGCCCATTACAGTATAGCTGGCATTTTGTGCCCAAGTGCTTGTACCGCTTACTAGCAAAACAATCAATAATACCCCCCTCACTAAAAATGAAGGTGCATTCAATTTATAGTTGTACATCATAAAATTTATTTGGTTTAAAATTTACTTGATTTTTCTCTTTTCAACCAAGTCAAACACAACTATTCAACTAGATTAAAGTCGAAAGTTAGCAAATAAAAAAAATATTATGCAACCTTTTCTTGCATATATATGAATAATTGGTAATTAATTGCACTATTTAAAGCTACATTAGCGTTATTTGCAAGCAATTCTTGCAAACCGTTCAAGTAAATTGTCAAATTGCCTAATTATATTTATGTTAGCCAAAGTGAAACCAAAATTTACTTATGAATCCGTTTTCAGATGAAAAAATAGTTGACTCCTGGTCTAAAAACATAACACCTTGGATAAAAGCTATTACTAATAATGAAATTGAAAGCAGGAATGGCATTACAGACAAAGCCATTCTAATGGAAGTAATTAATAGAAAACCAACTAAAATACTAGACATCGGGTGCGGTGAAGGCTGGTTTGTTGAGGCATTAACTAAAAAAGGAATAGAGGCTCTTGGCATAGATGCTATTGAGCAATTTATTAATTACGCAAAAAATAACAGAAAAGGAAAGTATCAATTATTAAGTTATGAACAGTTGAGCGAAGGACTAAAAGGGAAATTATTTGACGTGATAATTTGCAATTTTTCATTAATAGGAGAAAAATCTGTAAATCAGGTATTTGAGAGCATCCCTTCGTTACTAAACAAAAAAGGAACCTTTATTATACAAACGTTGCATCCATTATTTGCTAATGAACAAACCTATGTTGATGGGTGGAGGAAAGGATCTTGGAAAGGATTAAGTAAAGAATTTATGGATCCTGCTCCTTGGTATTTCAGAACTTTAAGCTCTTGGAGCAACCTTTTTAATGCCAATAACCTTCAGCTTTCGTCTATTTTTGAACCTAAAAATGAAACCACTAACCAAGTAGCCTCTATTATGTTAATTGGAGGGCATAATAAGTAAAATATACAGTTGTGTTTGTATGAATTATGAATAAAATTGAACGTCAAAATATTATCCTTCATGAAGCAAGTATTCATAACAGAGTACTCTTGAATGATTTGGCTACTCTTCTTAATGTATCGGCCGATACCATACGTAGGGATATAATTGAACTGGATAATGATTCAAAAATTAAGAGAATACATGGGGGAGCTCAGGCCATAAGTTACCAGCCTTACTCCTATAATGCGCAAACAGTATACGCCAGAGATAAAAAGCTTGTCATAGCACAAAAAGCTGTAAGTTTGATTGCTCCAAATAGTGTTTCGCTTATTAGTGGAGGCACTACCAACTTAGAACTAGCCCGAGTTATACCCAATGATTTAGAAGCTACTTTTTTTACACCTAGCCTTCCTATTGCTATGCAGTTAATTGAATGCGAAGAACTAGAAGTTATATTTTTAGGTGGCAGACTTTCTAAGGAATCTCAAATAGCATTAGGTGGAAATGTTATTCACACACTTGCAGAAATAAAATTTGACAATTGCTTTCTTGGAACAAGCTATTTAGATGTAGAACATGGGTTAACTGAACCTGACTGGGAGGTTGTACAATTAAAAAAAGCCATGATAAAGGCTTCCAAGAAAATAATATCTTTGTCTATATTTGAAAAACTAGGAACAATACAACGGTACAAAGTTTGTGATATAACAACCATTAATACATTGGTAACCGAGCTTGAACCAAATAATAATCTATTGCAAAATTATCAAAACAAAGGATTAGAAATACTTTAATGAAAAACCCTGCCAATAGTCGAACCTTAATAACAGAAAGTTCTTCTGGATATGACCAGCTTGAGAATATGAATATTTCTGATATTTTAATAAATATTAACCAAGAAGATGAAAAGGTTGCTCTTGCGGTTAATACGGTAATACCTCAAATAGAAATACTCGTAGCTCATTTAGTAAAAGCATTTGAAACAGGAGGGCGTTTATTTTACATAGGAGCAGGAACTAGTGGCCGGTTAGGTGTTTTAGATGCCTCGGAAATACCTCCGACATTTGGAGTTCCAGCAAATAGAGTAATTGGGCTAATTGCTGGAGGAGATACCGCCTTAAGAACAGCAGTAGAAAATGCAGAAGACGATAGTGAACAAGCTTGGAAAGATCTTTCGGCATACAGCCCAACACCTAACGATACTTTAGTAGGAATTGCAGCCTCTGGCACCACAAAATATGTAATTGGAGGTATAGAAAATGCAAAAAAACTTGGAATGCTTACTGCTGGAGTTACAAATAACCCAGGCTCTCCTCTGGCTCTTGCTTCCGATATTCCTATCGAAATAAACGTGGGGTCAGAGTTTGTAACAGGTAGTACTCGAATGAAAAGTGGTACAAGTCAAAAAATGGTATTAAACATGATAACTACCTCTTTAATGATTAAAATAGGCCGAGTTAAAGGAAACAAAATGGTAGATATGCAGCTTAGCAATGCAAAGCTTGTTAACCGAGGTGCCAATATGATAATGGAAGAATTGTCCATTTCAAAAAAAGAAGCAGAAGTCCTTCTTTCCAAATACGGCTCAGTTCGTGAGGCCATAGATAACTCAGTAAGCCATTAATATTATACCATAATATTTAGTAAAAGTTTTGCATTTTGTGGGTCGATATTAGTTGTTCATCTAAAAAATTAGTTTTGACCTAATTTGGTTTTTACCTTTTGCCATACTAAAAATGGCAACTATCTCTTCTTTATCGGAACATCTGCAAAGATTTAGCTATCTTTCTTTTATGAAGAAAAATACGATAATCAATCACACTGTATTTCAGCATATTGTATTTTGGACTCTCTATTTCTCATTCAATGTACTAAGGTGGGGCCTTTATTTCGATGATTTTAATTATTCTTTCCAATCAAACTTAGTAGAGTTTACACTTCATATAATCATTGTATATTTTAATTTACTAGTATTAGTCCCAAAGTTTTTCCCTTTTAAACTGGCAAAATATGCTTTAACTCTAATTGTGTCAATATCATTTATCGCAACTGTTAGAATTTTACTTACCTACCAACTTGTAACTACCGAAGTTTGGAAAGAAGCCAGTATAGCTGGGCTAAACCTTTTTAACCCCTATTATTTTACTACTGTACTTGTAGGAGAACTCTATGTTGTAGGATTTACAATGGCCATTAAGCTAGGCGTAGATTATATAAATAATACAAAAATTACAAAAGAACTTGAGAACAAAAAACTAGAAGCCGAACTGTCTTTTTTACGCTCTCAAATACAACCTCACTTCTTTTTTAACACGCTTAACAACTTATACTCTCTTACATTAACTCAAAGCAAAAAAGCACCAGATACGGTATTAAAGCTTTCAGAACTTATGAGTTATGTAATTTATGAAGGCAAGTCTAATCGAGTAAAAATTTCGTAACTATTCAGGAACCAAGTTAGCGACTAATCTGAGGCTATTAAAGACATTAGCTCTGTTTTTAATGGCAGTATCAATGACGGATCGTATGATAGCAAAATTCATCGCATTGTCCTGACTAAAAAA
>JAMOMJ010000423.1 GCA_027067135.1 Cyclobacteriaceae bacterium | reverse complement strand
ACACCTTATCCAATGTCTTTCGTTTGTCATCTTTTAACCCTTTAAAAGTACTTGGCGTTAAACCAGTTGCTTTTTTAAATTGGTTAGAAAGGTATTGCACACTGCTATAATTTAGCTTCCAGGCAATTTCGCTTAGCGAAAGCTCATTATAAATGAGTAGCTCCTTTACATACTCTAATTTTTGAGCAATAATGTATTTTTCAATGGTTCTACCTTCTAAGGAAGAAAAGGTTTTACTCAATTGTGTATAATCAGTATCAAGCTCGTGTTCTAAATAGGAGGAAAAATTCTCATTGGCTTTCCGGTGAGGTTGGTCGCTTCTAATCTCTTCAATAATGGTTGATTTTAATCGGTTTATTAACTGTGATTTTTGATTATCAATTAATTCAAACCCTTGGGCTTTTAGTTTTTGAGCAATTATGGAAAGGTCTGGTTGGTTCTTAGAAGCAATATTCACTTCACCGAGTTGAATGTGCTCTACCGCTAAATCCAACAACTCAAGCTCATTTCGAACCGCAGAAATGCAGCGGTCGCACACCATATTTTTAATGTATAATTTCGACTTTATCATATTTATAACGCCCTATACTAAATTTAGTAAGAATTTAAAAATACGAAATGTTTGATAACCCACCGAGGCAAACCTTTGATTTGGCACAAATCAAAACATACCACATAGTCAAATCAAAGATTTGACAGGCTAGCTACGAGAGATGAACCAGTGATTTAACCACAAAACCCCTGTTGAGTTTAGAATGTTGGCAGTAGTTATTCTTTGTCTTTATAGTTTATTTCATTCAGAAGTTTCAATTCCTTTTTGTTTAATTTACTTATTTTGTTTGTCCTAGTACAAAGGTCTGTGAAATTCCCTTTGTCTTTTTTGTAAGAATATATCAAATATTCTTGATCAATTTCAAAAATATAACCGCAATAGTCACTTCCACGATATGATTTAATCTCAATTATTGCAGATTTTATGCTTCCTTTTATTATTTCAGTTAATTCAATAGTATAAGTCACTATATCACTTGATGATACATATAATCCAGTCCGCTCAGTACTTTCGTTCAATATTTTGCCAGTTACAACAATATCAGATTCCGAATAGGCCTTTTCAATTTTTTTTGATAGCGGCTCATTTGTGCCAATGCAACTACAAGAAAAACTCTTTGAAATTGAAAATAATAGCATTAGTGTCAATAGAATTGTTCTTTTCATACTTATGTTTTAATTATTGCCAACGCCCAAGACTATATTGCCGTTGGGAGCTTAAATGTACGAAATTATGATAAGCTCAGGAGGCACATTTTTAATTTGACGGGATTAACTACAAGAAATGAACTATTAATTTAACCACAGAAACCCTATTGAGTTTACAGATTGTTGGCATTAGCTATTTTATCATTCCTATTAAGTTGGGCAACGTATTGGACAAGTTGTGTGAAATAAGTGGAAGTAATATGCTTCTACTTTTTATTGCCATCCACCCCCAAATTGTGCCTAACAGGAATGTTTTGATAAAATAAACGATGTCAAAAGTTAACTTCCAATCCAGATTCAATTTCAAAGCATGAATTAAACCGAACAAAATACCAATTATCCAAATGGATGGATTGTAAATGTTAATATTGAGTATCCGTATTTCATCTACGAGTATTGAGGATAATATACCTAACATAATTCCTCTAAATGCTATCTCTTCATCTATTCCAGGAAGAGTAGATTGGAAGAGTATTGTTTCCCAATCCCAACTTTTGTTGTAAAACAGAAATCCTTCAATAATTGCTATGAACGCAATCACTGAGATGACTGTAAATATTTTTTTTAAACTTTTTTTCTCTTGTCTAATGGTAAGAAAGTGATGTGGATAAAAATTCTTTTTAAAGAAAAGATAGAAAAATAAAGAGCCAACTATTGCGAAAATTTTTCCAGACCAGTTCCAACTGCCTTCTATAAAGTTCAGGGAAGAAAAGTGGAAAGGTGATTTTAAGAGGATTTGAAGTCCCAAAAAATATATTACAAATAAACTTATCAACTTGGCTTTATTTCGAAGATCCTTTTTTAAACATAAAAACAAAAATGGAAGCAATACAGCTACATGAATTAATGATTCTAATACGTCTTTCGTCATATATTTTAATTATTACCAACAAATTTATAGTAAGAATTATTACTCCAATACAATCTTTGAAATTTTTCCACCTCCACTCAACCAACCCATTTTGCTGCTCCCAAAACTAGCTGCGTGAAAGCCTTCTTCACTCACTGCTTTCCACGTTTTCCCATTGTCTTTTGAAACATCCACTCCAGAAGTGCCAGCTGCAATCCACCATTCGGTATTAGGCACATAAGCCACAACGGAGCGGTAGCCGTTCGGTTGATTCTTTGAAAGCACATTCCACGTTTTACCACCATCAGTGGTAATGGCAGCATTTAGGCTTTTGTCTTTATCGTCTTCGTAATCACCACCCACGGCAATGCCATAGGTTGAGCTTGTAAATGCCAAGGAAAATATACCTCCTGTTGGCTTGGGTCTTTTCATAGCGGTTTCTACTACTGTCCATGTATGCCCCTTGTCTTCCGATTTAAATACTCTGGAGGCAGGGCTTCCGAGTCCAATCCAAACGGTGGAGGTGCCAAACGTAGTTAAGCAAGTGCCACTGGCAGCAAATCCACCTTCGCCTTTGGGCGATTCGGGTAGTTTGGCATAATCAATTTCGTGCCAAGAATTACCACCATCAGTGGTTGTAACCACGGCTAAATGCCCATCCATCGCATCTCCAAAAGCAATGCCATTTTTAGCATCCCAAAAACCCATGGCATCAAAAAAGATATCAGGGTGAGCGTTGGAATAGACCTCTTTCCAAGTTGTACCACCATCTTCAGTTTTATAAAACTTAGCAGGACTGGCTATGCCCATTACAATTGCCGTTTTACTGTCAAAAGCTTCTATATCTCTAAATTGAAGGGAGTCAGCTCCAGGGACAGAAACATCTACCCAAGTATCTCCGCCATTTATAGTTTTAAGCACGGTTCCGCCAGAGCCACTTGCCCAAGCAACCTGTTCATTTACAACTGAAAGCCCTCTAAAACTTGCTTTTTTAGGAATGGCCTGCTCTATGAGTTGAATGTTTTGAGCTTCCATAATAAAACTAGGTAGCAAGAGAACTAGTATATAAATTATTTTCATAAATATATTTTTGAACAGTAAGTGTTATAAAAGTAAAACTAATCAAATTTAACCAAGTCATCTTGAACTCGATTGAGGATCTTAAATATAAGTTAGCAGATGCTGAAACAAGTTCAGCATGACGTTCAGTTTACATCAAAGAAAGCCAACCTCGGAGAGGTGTTCTGTCTATAGGAATAGAAAGAGAAATAGAGTTAGCTCCATAGGAGCGACCTCTTGATGTTTAGCATAAGATAATTAGTTCGCTCCTACGGAGCTTAACTTGATGGGTTTCGTTATTCTATATATAGTTCGCCTCTCTGAGGCGATTCTATCAATTAGTTAATGTTTTTTGCTTGTTGATATACCCCGAAGGAGTAAAACCTGTGACCACTTTAAACTGCCGGTTAAAATTAGAAATATTATTAAAGCCAGCTTGGTAGCAACTTTCGGTAACCGTGTATTTTTTTTCTTGCAGCCATCCACACACCTTGCCAATTCTAATCTGATTTAAATATTGCACCATCGATTTTCGGGTATGGCGTTTAAAATACCTGCAAAATGCTTGAGGCGTTAGGTTCGCAATATCTGCTACTTCCCCAAGGCTAATGCTTTGGTTATAATTGGCATATAAATGTTCTATGATACCGCTTATTTTTTCTCCATCGCTAGCTTTTGGTGATGCATAATTGGTGCTGGCAATATAGGCTGGGTTTTTAGAGGTAGCAACAAATTCCATTAACTCCATTAATGCTAAAATTCGTTTGAGTCCAGTTGCTTGTTCTAATTTGCTCATAAGTTCCATCACAACATCGCTTTGTTGTACGTCAAAAATCAATCCTTGGCTGAACCCCTGTAGAAACTCATTGATAGATTCAAATTCATACAGTGCCCTATTTGCTTCAAAAATGCTTTGGTCGAAAAAGACAGATAAGCTTTCTACTTTCTCTTTTGATGGGTCTGATTTAAATACGTGAGGGAGGTTTGAGCTTAGCAGAAATACATCTTCTTTTTTAAAGGATAGAATTTTATCTCCAATAAATGCCGTCCCTTCTCCTTCTATAATCCAAATTAACTGAAGCTCTTCATGGGGATGATAATGTGGATAAAACTGGTTTAGCAGGTCTCTATCTACTTTAATAGATTGGTTCTCTAAAGAGGGTATTTTAAATGGAAGGGCTTTCATATAGATACTAAAATATCATTATAAATTATTTTATTGATTAAATAGGTTAAAAAAGTATAGATATTGATTCATATTGTGATTTCACAACCTCTCGACCTATTCTACTTTTGAATAAAAAATAGAATAATGCTAACACATAATTGGGAAGGAGTATATCCGGCAGTAACCACAAAATTTACAGTTAATGATCAACTAGATTTTGAGGCTTTTGAAAAAAACATTAACGCTCAGATAAATGCAGGTGTATCTGGTATTGTATTGGGCGGAACTTTAGGAGAAGCCAGTAGCTTATCCAACGAAGAAAAGTTTCAACTATTAGCATCAACCTTAAAAATTTCGAATGGCAGGGTAGATGTGGTTGTGAATATTGCGGAGCAAACTACCGAAGCAGCCATTGAATTAGCCCAAGCGTTGGCTAGCAAAGGAGCAGATGGGTTAATGCTGTTGCCTCCAATGCACTACGCTGCAGATTCTAACGAGACGTTGGCCTATTTCAAAGCGGTGGCATCTAGCACCGATTTACCCATAATGATATATAATAACCCCATAGATTACAAGGTGCCTGTAACCTTAGATATGTTTGAGGATCTGGCGAAGTATCCAACTATTCAAGCAGTAAAAGAGTCGTCAAGAGATATTACCTATTTGACTAAGCTTAAAATTAAGTTTGGCAACCGATTTAAGATTCTTTCTGGCGTAGATAATCTAGCTTTAGAGAGTTTATTTATGGGAGCAGATGGTTGGGTTGCAGGTTTGGTGTGTGCCTTTCCAAATGAAACAGTAACCATTTACAAACTGGCAAAAGCTGGTCGTGCACAAGAAGCTATTGACATCTATCGTTGGTTTATTCCATTATTAGAACTGGATGTGCATCCTAAATTGGTTCAGTATATTAAATTAGCAGAAACAATGGCTGGGCTTGGTACCGAACAAGTGCGTAAACCAAGGTTAGCATTGGTAGGTGAGGAAAGGGAGCGAGTGATGGGCATTATTCAAGAAGGAATTGATACAAGACCTGCATTGCCAGTTTTGTAGATATGAAACCTTCAAGGTCTCTAACCGAAATGGCTAAGACCTTGAAGGTTTATATAAAAAATATAGATATGGAAACAAGAAATATAATAGGGTATGATTTTTCAGAAGGAACAGGTGAAACCCTGCAAGGGGTAAACCCCAAAACAAATACCTTCATTGCCGATGAATTTTACATTGCCTCTGAAACCGATGTAAATAATGCAATGGCAAAAGCTCAAAAGGCATTTCAACCTTTTAGCAAAATGGATTGGGCTAAACGAGCTTCTTTTCTAGAAGCCATCGCTGATGAAATGGAAAACCTTGGTGATGCCCTAGTGCAGCGAGCTTCTGATGAAACTGGATTACCTCAAGCTCGAATTATTGGGGAAAGAGGCAGAACTACTGGGCAGCTGAGAAT
>JAMOMJ010000422.1 GCA_027067135.1 Cyclobacteriaceae bacterium | reverse complement strand
AAAAAAGCCAATGGAGAATATTTACAATTAGACGACCCTGTTTTTACCCCCGTTTTCGAATTTATAGCCAGCCAAAACAAAACACTTATTGCCCACATGGGCGAGCCCATACACGCCTGGATGCCCACTTATTTTACCAAAGAAGGAGTAGGCAGAAATTACTGGGCTAAACGTCCTGAATACAGTTTTTGGGACAAGCCTGAATTGCCTTCTTACAGCGATATTCTGGCTTCTCGCGACCACGTGATTGAAAGACACCCCAACCTTAAAATTGTAGGAGCACATTTAGGCAGTATGGAGTTTGATGTGGACGAAATTATAACCAGACTGGAAAAGTACCCCAATTTTGCCGTAGAAATAGGTGGCCGAACTCGTTATTTTATGTGGCAAGCAAGAGGCAAAGTAAGAGACTTTTTTATGCGGTACCAGGACAGAATTATGTATGGTACAGACCGGGGATCGAGCCTTGAAATGACCGATGAACAAAAAATAGAAACGAAAAAGGAACTGGAATATAGAAACGGGCTGTTTTTTCAATACTATGCCACTAGTGATGAAATACCCTGGGGCAATGTAATTGCAAGCGACAGGCCGGAACCAAGACCAACTTATACAATTACAGGCATTAACCTGCCTAAAGAAGTATTAGACAAAGTGTTTTACAAAAATGCAACCGTTTGGTTTCCTGGTATAGAAAAAGACTTTAAATAGTGTCTGTCCATAAAGTCCGCTATCTGCGTTACGTTCGTCAAAAAAATACTCGGCTACGCCTGATTACGCTAGTAAACTCCGTTTTTTTTGACTTCACAAGCCTTGATAACGAACTTTCTGAATCAGACACTGACTTTATAGACGAACACTAAATAGTGTTTGTCTATAAAGTCAGTATTGTCATTCAAAACCAAAACCCTGACTAAAAATGATATTGTCATTCTTGCGTAGGCAGGAATCTGTAAATATGAAAAAGTACATTTAGGATATAAAATGAATAAAATTTTCGTCTATAAAGTAAGTGAAATATTAAGGTCGGACGATAGTCAGACCTGCACTGTTTTTTAACGAAGATAGCGACCCGGATAGCTATCGGGTTATAGACAGACACTAAGTAAACCGTAGAAAATTGAAAGACATAAAATAACTCCCTTTGTGGCTGGTATTTAAGTCTGAATAGTAAAAAAAGAAAATAATGTTAAGAAACAGCACACTTATCGCCCTAATTATTTTAACAGTACTAATGGCTTCTTGCCAAAAAACTAAAAATAAGGGGGTACATGAACAAATCGGGTTTTCAAAAAACGACCATCAGTTTTTCTTTGAAAATGCAGAAATAAGGTTTGAGTTTGATGACCAGATGAGGTGCAAGGTGTATCAAAAGAAAGAAGGTCAATTGCTGTCCTTTATAACTAACTCAGAGCCTCCTAATTACTTAATAATTAATGGCGAGCCGATTAAAAACTTTGTAGTTAGCAAAGAAAAGGTTATAGTTTCTGAGCTAACTACCGAGTCAGGCAAAGGTAAAAGGTTGCAACTTACAGGGGTATCAGATGGGCCGCAGGGCTCATTAATTGAAAAAACATTAACTATTGATTTATACGAAAAATTTCCTAACGCAGGGTTGGTAAACGTTCAATACAAAAATGTAAATGCCACCCCAAACTTGCAAATTGAAAAAGAGGTAAACAATTCGTTTAAGTTAAATGCTTCATTATTAAACCCCAATTACAATAAGCATGCCTTTTGGCTTATGCAGGGTGGTGCATACAGCACACGTCCCGACTGGATTTTTCCGGTGCCTGACACACTAAATGCTAACAACTATATGGGAAAAGACGAAGCAACAGGCAATTCAGGAGGAGGGCTACCGGTAGTAGATGTATGGAGCAAAGAAACCGGCTTTTTTATAGGGAGTATCCGGGAGAAACCAACTCTTATTTCGCTGCCTGCAAAGGTAGATAAAGAAGGTTATCTAACTATTAGTATTGAGTATGACAGGGAGGTAGCCTTCGATACCATTTACCAATCAATTCCAACAGTAATTGGGGTGCATAAAGGCGATTATTTTAACGGGATTTCTACTTATGCAGGCATTATGGCCGATAGGGGTTTTAAAATGCTTGAAGTGGAAGAATCAGACCCTGTGTATGGTGCAGTTTGGTGTGGCTGGGGGCTGGGGCCCGATTTTACGCAGGCACAAATGACAGGCATGATTCCTACATTGGACACCCTTAACTTTAACGTAGTTACGGTAGATGACGGTTGGTTTGAGAGCTATGGAGATTTTGTGCCAAAGACCACCATTTTTCCTGGGGGAGATAAGGATGTAGCCAGCTTTACAAATACTTTTCATAAAAAGGGCTATCCAGTAAAGCTATGGTTTACACCGGGCGTTGGCGGAGCCATAACCATAAAAGAACACCCCGAATGGTTTTTAAGAGATAAGGAAGGAAAAATGGTTACGGTGGATAGATTTGGGGTAAGAAGAACAGCCGCATTCCTTTGCCCTGCACTGCCCGAAGTTCAAAATTATTACAAGGAGCTTGTGGATTTAGTTATTAACACCTGGGGGTTTGATGGCTTTAAAATGGATTTTGAAATTACCAATGCTACAGGGCTTTGTTACGCCAAAGAACATAACCATTCATCGCCTAACGATTCGTACGAGGCACTTCCGCAGCTTTTTAAAATTATTAGCGAAGAAAGCAGGAAGCTGAAACCTCAGGCAATTTTGGAAATGTGCCCTTGTGGTATGTTCCCCTCATTTTATAAAATGCCCTATTACAACCAACCTGTAGCATCCGACCCCAACAGCACCTGGCAAATACGCCATAGAGGCAAAACCATTAAAGCATTAATGGGGCCACATACCCCTTATTATGGCGACCATATAGAGCGGTTTTACGATAATAATAATTTCGCTTCAATGATAGGAGTTGGGGGTATCCCGGGCTCTAAATTCGTAGCTATTGAAACAGACGATGGATTTCTGGGTAAAAAATATCCAGTGTACCTGGACTCTGGAAGAAGAAAAAACTTTGAAATCTGGCTAAAAGTGTATAAAGAAAACCGACTTGCCTCTGGTGAATACCTAAACTTGTACGACATAGCCTACGACAAACCAGAAGCCCACGTAGTAAGAAAAAAGGGCACATTGTATTACGCCTTTTACGCAAATGAGTGGAATGGCGAACTTGAGTTTAGAGGACTGCCCCCGGGCGAGTATAAAATTATAGACTATGGGCGTAATCGTACCCTTGGTGTTGTAAAGCAAGGGCATAAACTTCAGGCTACTTTTAAAAATTATTTACTGGTAAAAGCCGAGCCAGTTGAAAAAATAATCCAGATAGAGCAATGAATGACTTGGTTTCAACTAATAAACGATTAATATCACTGGATGTATTCCGTGGTGCTACCATGGCGGCCATGATTATGGTAAACGACCCGGGTAGCTGGGATGTCATCTATACCCAACTGGCCCATGCCGAGTGGGAGGGATGTACCTTTACCGATCTTATTTTCCCCTTTTTTCTTTTTATAGTGGGGGTATCTATCCCTATTGTTTTTACCCGTGCCATGGTAAAAGGAGGGAATAAAAAAGAGCTGCTGATAAAAACGCTGAAAAGAGGGTTGTTAATTTTTGCTATTGGTGTGCTGTTAAATTACCCGCCAGATTTTGAGCTGGTCAACATCAGAATACCGGGTGTATTACAAAGAATTTCCATCGTTTATGTAGTATGTGCTTTTATTTTTCTTTATGCCAGCAGAAGGATGCAGTATGCCTGGTTTGCCGTTATCTTGCTCGGCTATTATCTATTAATGAATTTTGTTCCTGTACCGGGCATAGGGCCTGCAACCTTGGAACTTGAGCATAATTTTGCTGCCTGGTTCGATAGGCTTATCCTTAATGGCCACCTGAGTTGGGACGGCCGTGGTACTTATGATATCACTGGCATTTTTACCTCTATACCGGCAATTCCGTCAGGGTTGGCTGGTGTTTTGGCTGGGCGCTTACTAATCGACAGCCGATCGGATGATAAAACAAAGGTTATAAGGCTGCTTATAGCTGGCAATGCGTTGATGTTGGCTGGTTGGGCTTTCGGCTATTACTTCCCCATCATCCGTAATGTCTGGAGCTCATCTTATACGGTTTACACTTCTGGTATCGCCCTGATATGCTTTGCCGCATTATATTGGTTTGTTGATGTACTGCAATTTAATAAGCGGTTGGCTTTTTTTATTGCCTTTGGCCGCAATGCCCTTATTGCCTACGCAGGCTCTACCCTGTTTTCAGACCTTACCCAGGAAACCGGTTTTAAACAATGGATGTTCAATGATGTGCTTTCAACATTTTTAAACAGTTATAATGCCTCGTTGCTTTACTCACTGCTTAGCCTCGGGCTAATTTCTATACCTGTTTGGTGGATGTACAAGCGAAAGATTGTTATTAAAGTTTGATTGGGTCTCGAATAGTAATAGAATCTCTATTCCATAATCCAGGTTAAAGAAAACAATGAATAATTTAATAAAACATACGAACATGCTAACAAGACGATTTGCTACTATTTTTTTTTTAATGGTTGTTTTTATGATTATACCTGATTTAAAGGCGTGGGCGCAGCAGCAGAATAGCGATTTATTGCGCTATACCCCAGAATGGATTAAAGATGGGTTTGCCAATGGTGGTGCTACCCACGAACCCTGGATGTACCAGGTAAGGCGTAATAAAAACTTTGGTCAATGGCAAAAAGAGTACTATAACTACCAAACCTCCGAAGAATACATAAAATCATTGGCCGATGCAGGGGTTACGGTGTACCATATTTATTGTTATAAAGGGTTTGGCTTTGAGGCCGAAAAGGCACACATGGACAAGGCGGCCAAAGCTGCCGAAATAGCCCATAAATATGGAATGAAGGTAGATACATACATCCAGTGGAATACTATGTTGTACGAAACCTTTTTTACTGAAGTGCCGGAAGCCAAAACCGACTTGTGGTATCAAATAGATGCAAACGGAAAGCCAATTATGATTACCTATGGGCATCAGCAGTCATTTCGTTACAGACCGTGCTTCAATAACGATGCTTATATGGAGTATTTTAAGGAAAAAATTATTCGTTATGCCATCGAAGTAGTAAAAACTGATTTCCTGCATTTCGATAATTTTGATTATAATGATGCCAACGATGCCGATTTCAACCCTGCAACCCTTGCAGCCTTCCGGCAATACCTTAAAGATAAATATTCACCCACGGAACGAGTTGAGCGGTTTGGATTTGCCGATATTTCTTATGTACAGCCTCCTTTGTGGAATGGGACCAACCCGGCCAATACATTGGTAGAAATTAAAGACCCGGTAATGCAGGAATGGATTGATTTTAGGTGTTGGACACTTACAACCAGGTTAAAAGAGTGTTCGCAGTTTGCACGTAGTTTAAACAAAGAAATTGTAATTGAAGTAAACAGCGGAGGCATAGAAGGTGGCAACCGGGCTTGGGAGTATGGCATAAACCATGGCGACTTAATGCAATATACCAATGTAATTTGGGCCGAAGACCTAAACTATGCCAATTGGAAAGATGGTGTGGCAGTTGGTAAATTTCGCAATTACAAACTGGGTCGTACAACCAATAACTACATTATGTCGTACAACCACACCCCTTACGATTTTGCCGAAAACCTGGCTTTAAACCGCACCATTGGCTCATTGGGGTGGAGCGAACTTGACGAAGTTGAACTTAAATACCTTAACTTTTGGCAAACAAATAAAGACTTATATACCCACGTAGAGGGAGC
>JAMOMJ010000421.1 GCA_027067135.1 Cyclobacteriaceae bacterium | reverse complement strand
TGGTGTTTTTCAAAAATTTAGTAAAAAGGAAGGCTTACCTAACGAAGTTATTTATGCCATTGAGGAAGACCTACACAGGAACCTTTGGTTAAGCTCTAACAGGGGGTTGTCTAAATTTAATTTAGAAACCAAAGCAATTGAAAATTTTACCACAGCAGATGGACTGCAGGCCATGGAGTTTTTCAGAGGGGCAAGCTTAAAACTTAATTCAGGAGAATTGCTTTTTGGAGGAATTGGAGGGTTTAACAGAATTTTGCCTGATAAAATTATTAAAAGTACCGAAGCACCAGTAGTTTATTTAATTGATTTTAAGGTTAATAACAAATCTGTAAAATTTGGCTCATCTGCTCTGTTGCAAAAAAATATTCGAAAAACGACTAAAATAGAATTAACCTATCAACAAAACGATTTTGGTTTTGAGTTTGGAATGATAAGTTTTAAGCAAACTCCTAAAAATACATTTGCATATCAATTAGAGGGTTATGATAGAAGTTGGCAGAAAATTGGCAATAGTAGGGAAGCTTTTTTTACCAATATTCCACCAGGTAGCTACACCTTTAAAGTAAAAGCAACCAATAGCGATGGTTTATGGAGCAAGCATCAGGCTTTGGTTAAGGTTGTAATAGCACCACCTTGGTATGCCACTTATTTTGCTTATGCAATGTATATAATGCTTTTTATCGTATTGTTAACTTGGGGATACCACACAATAATAAACAAGGAACGCCTTAAAGCAGCACTTCAGGTAGAACACATAGAGCTAGTAAAAATGCAAGAGTTAGATGAGATGAAGTCTAACTTTTTTACCAATATTTCGCACGAATTTCGTACACCACTTACATTAATACTAGGGCCACTTAAAAGCATGTTTAAAACGAGCAAACAACAACAAGTAGCTATGATGATTCGCAATGGAGAAAGGTTGTTGCAGCTAATAGATCGAATACTTGACTTATCAAAATTGGAAGCAGCAGAAATGCAGTTAGAAGCAACCCGAGATGATTTGGCTGCTTTTTTGCAACCAATAACTTGCTCGTTTTTGCCATTAGCCGAACAAAAAAATATTAACTATGAAATAAAAATACCCAAAGAGGAAATACTACTTTACTTTGATAAAGAAAAATTAGAAAAGGTAATTGTTAACTTACTTTCCAATGCATTTAAGTACACACCTCAGTCAGGAAAAATAATATGTAAACTGGAAAAACAAAAAAATAGGATTATTTTAACGATAGAAGATAAGGGAATTGGCATACCTGCAGATGAACTGTGTTTTGTTTTTAACCGATACTATCGGGTAAAAGGAGGGAAAAATATAAAGCAGGAAGGAACTGGCATAGGCTTATCGCTAACCAAAGAGTTGGTAGAGCTACACAAAGGCAGCATAGAGGTAGAAAGTGTAGAAGGAGAGGGCACTGTTTTTAAGGTTTACCTAAAAAAAGGGAAGCAACACCTAAGCCCCGAAGACATTAAAAGAAATACTGGAAGCCATACATTTTTAAAGCAGGAAATACTTGTAATAGAAGAAAATAGTGAGATGCAATTGGCAACGGGTACAACAAAGGAAGAGAAAGGTTGGGAGGGCTTACCCATTTTGTTAATTATTGATGATAATGAAGATATTCGAAATTATATCAGAAAAATTCTGGAACCCACCTATAAAGTGCTTGAATCGAGCAATGGTATAGAGGGTATGGATATTGCCATAGAACAAATCCCCGATCTCATTATTTCTGATATAATGATGCCGGGCGTTGATGGGCTTGAGGTTTGCAAAAAACTAAAAGCAGACATAAAAACAAGCCATATACCTGTTATTTTACTTACCGCCAAAGCAACAAATGAAAGCACACTTGAAGGGTTTAAACAAGGGGCAGATTATTACATCACCAAACCTTTCGACCCTCAACTACTAACCTTACGAGTTAGAAATGCATTAAATACCCGAAATTATATTCGGGAAAACATACGTAACAAAAAAACCTTATGTATCGAGCCTGAAAAAGTAAGTATTTCACCCAGAGATCAGGCATTTATTACTCAGACAGTTTCCATTGTAGAAAAAAATATGTTTGATTCAGAATTTACGATTGAAAACCTAGCTGCGCAGCTTAGTTTAAGCCGCACACAATTATACCGTAAAATGAAAGGGTTATTGGGACAATCGGCTAATGAGTTCATAAGGTCATTAAAACTTAAAAGGGCGGTTAGCTTACTCGAACAAAGCCAGATGACAATATCAGAAATCACTTATGAGGTGGGGTTTAGCGATTTAAAATATTTTAGAGATTGTTTCAAAAAGCAGTTTGGAATTACCCCCTCAGAGTACATGGCTAAATTTAAAAATAAGAAAGCTGATAGTATTCTAGGGCTTGCTGAAAAAGTCCCAAGTGCATTAGATACGAATAGGCAAAACGAAGATGCCCCGATATAATTTATTGGTGCTTCGAGCTGAAGCCTGTGAAGTAGATGACGTGCCTGCCTAGCCGGCAAGGCAGGCTTGAGACTAACAAAATTTTACTAAATTAAAATTTACTAAAATTAGTAGGTGCAAGGGTTTTAACCAATTTTGATTTTGGTTAAAACCCTTGCACTTTATTATATTTATTAGCAGTTAGCTACTGTAATTCTCTAATAAACTTTCATTTATGTGTTTTTCAGCAAGCCCTAACTAGAGTCTGTCTATAAAGTCCGCTTGTTCGCCTTGGGCTGTGTCTTCACTGCCCAATATAGTGTTGAATAAAGGTTTGTGAAGACACAAAACCTTGGATGAGGCAGTTTATGGACAAGCCCTAACTAGAGCTTAGGCCTTTTTTTTTACTGTATAAGTTCAATTGGAACAAATACACCTGCAATTGGAACAAATACCCCCTTTTTAATAAAGCATAATACTTCAAGTTTGTGTGTCAGGTTTAAATAATTCTGATGTTAACTATACCATCTGGCTATTGAAACTAAATTATAAAAACATGAAGAACACATTACTTGAAAACCTTCAGGCATTGAAACCAGTAGCAACTTCGTTGTTAGTGGCCTTCATTACCTTTGCCCTATTATTAGTTGCCTTGCAATCCTCTGGGCAATATGTGCCTCCTGCCGGCATTCCTACACCGGCATTTGGTATAAACGAAACAGCACCGGCATGGCCGGCAGGCTGGCCAAACACCGAAGTGCCCAACTATTATTATGTGGATAATACCCACTCCAATGCGAGTGGAGCTTATGCTTATGGTACACCCAATGCACCCAGAACTACATTTCCGGAAGGGGTGCTGGCAGAGGGAGCCTATGTAGAACTACATGGAGGGCCTTATAACGGTGGAGGCCAAATTATATTCACAGCTAATGGAACAGCAGCCAACCCTGTATGGATTAGGGGAGAAAGTGCCACTGTAAGGGGAGAGATAACAGGAGAAATGATAGTAAAAGGAAGTTATATTATCATTGAAAACCTATTATTTTCTACAGATTATGCCAGTATTGGAGTTAGGCCTCATAATGGTAGTACTGCTCATCATGTGTCAGTAAGAAATAACGAAATGTATGGTTCAGGTGCCGATGTTGGGTTTAGATCTGCTATTGGTATTAACGGGCAGCCTTCCATTAGAAATTATGACATCGTTGTTTATAATAACCTGATTTATTCGCGCGGAGATTATCTACCCACTGCTGCAGAAAACGATTATCACGGAGTAGCTCCGGGTAGAAATGTAGATAGAGTTTGGGTATTAGAAAACCATATTCATCACATGGGAGGAGATGCTGTACAAGTGGGCATGGCCAGTATGGCCGATGAAGAGCGTGTAAGCCACATCTATATTGCGGGCAACGATTTCCATGATAATCATGAGGATGCATTAGATATCAAAGAGTCAAATAATGTGATTGTGATAGATAATGACCTTTACAATTTTATTGATGGATCAGGAGTCGTTATTCATAATAACTCTTCAAATGTATGGGTGGTTAATAACAGAATACATAATGCGCCCAGTGGCTTAATTACTACAGGATCTTCCAATACTTGGTTTGTTGGCAATACCATCTGGGACATCCATACAAATGATTTGGCTAGTTGGAATCCCAATAGCGGATATTCCAGTGGTACTGCTATCCATTTTAGGGCTTCTTACGGTGGTGCAATAAACAATACCTTATATAATAATGACAATGGTATTCAGTTGACTACAGCAGGGCCTTATGAGCTTACTAATAATATAATCTTTGGTAGGGCTCAAGCCCTAGGGTACGACCTTAGGATAGCAAACTCTACAGTTCGCAATGTAACTACGTCAAACTACAACCTGTATGAGTCTGCAAATATTGACTTTGGCACAGGCTCCGGAACTAATGTGGCTGGTGTGCAGAGTGCTTTTTCCCAAGAGCTTAACTCATTGGAAGTAAACCCACAAGTAGTAAGTCCAGCCAATAATAACTTTACATTACAAGCTGGTTCTGGGGCGGTTGATGCAGGAACACTAGCTGCAGTTTACGCCTTGTATGAAAGCACTTATGGAGAGTCAATAGCTATTAGTACCAACGATGTATCCGATGAGGTATCTAGGCCACAAGATGGAGTTTGGGATATTGGATCCCACGAATATTTTGATCCTAATGCTACTCAATATACATTAACTGCTACTGCTATCAATGGCTTTGTTTCTCCTGCAAATGGTTCGTATAGCAGTGGGTCAGTAATATCGATAAATGCCACAGCAAGTGTTGGCTATGTATTTGATTCTTGGACTGGAGATTTGAGCGGAGCACAAAACCCCACCAACCTTATAATGGATAGCAATAAAACGGTAGCAGCAAATTTTCGCCTAGCACAACAATTTACCCTTACTGCATCAACCATAGGTAATGGTCAGATTTTACCAGTTACTGGCAGTAGTTTTCAGGAAGGCTCAATAGTACAGTTAACAGCAACCCCTGATCCTGGCTGGCTGTTTATTGGTTGGAGTGGAGATATTACAGGTTCATTGCCTTCTACTGATATAATAATGGATGCCAATAAGGCTATAACCGCTACTTTTGAGATTGATCCCTTTCAAAATCTAGCCGTTTCTACTGTTTCGGCTAGTACATTTGAGGCTCCCAACACACCCGAAAATACATTAGATAACAATTTGGCGACCCGTTGGTCTGCCAATGGCGACCAGTGGATAAACTATGACCTGGGTGCCCTGTACACGATAAGCCATATCGAAATGGCCTTTCATAATGGCGATCAGCGGGTGTCTTACTTTGATATAGAAATATCTACTGATGCTGTTACTTGGGTGCAGATAGCTGCCAACGTTCAATCTTCGGGCAATTCTACTGCTCAGGAACAATTTGATTTTCCTGATATTTCAGGTCGGTATCTACGCATATTTGGGCATGGTACATCCACAGGTACATGGAACAGCATAACCGAGGTGGATATTTATGGCAACACAGGTTCCGGGGTAACACAATACGAGCTAACCACCAGTACTACTAATGGTAGCATCTCACCATCTGGTGGGCTTTACGATGATGGCACGGTATTAAGTTTACTTGCCACCCCGGCACGAGGTTATGAGTTTTCTGGTTGGTCAGGAGATTTATCAGGTAATACGAATCCTGCCAATATCACTATGAGTACTGCCAGAAGTGTTACAGCTAATTTTACAGCATTGCCAGAGTACACCTTATCGGTAACATCTGCCAACGGAGTGGTAGCATTTTCTCCTGAGGGTACTTATTATCAGGGAGATACCATTACTTTGACAGCTAGCCCGGCTAATGGCTGGCAGTTTAGTGGTTGGAGTGGTGATTTAACAGACAGCATAAGCCCTGCAACTA
>JAMOMJ010000420.1 GCA_027067135.1 Cyclobacteriaceae bacterium | reverse complement strand
ATCCAAAGGAATCCGTCCCCTCCGAAACATAATAGGCACTTCGCTCAAAAATGAGGGTATAAAATCAGCACGGCCTTCGGCTACCGCAGCTCTTGCATTAGGAGCCAGGAAAAGTGCATTTAAATGAAATGAATCTTTATATTCAATGTTAGTGTAAGAGGCATCTCCTTCTGTATGTAAATGGTAAATTTCAACACCTTTGAGTTCATATGCTCTGGCAACCAGTGCTTTTACTAACGTTTGGGGTGTGGCTGCGGCCGAATGAATATACACTCGATCACCCGAATTAATTAACCCTACTGCCTGCAATGGAGACAGCTCTTTTTGAGATTTCATACCTGATTAATTTAGTGTGGCAAAAATACACCTGCAGCCATCGAAAGGAAAGGAAAAACATCTAATTTCGCATGATAAAAATATGCCCGTGACATACGATGTACTTATTATTGGCGCAGGAATTACTGGTCTTGCAACAGCACTAAAAATAAAAGAAAAAAAACCAAAACTTTCTGTGCTGGTGCTTGATAAAGAAGATGGTATTGCCCAACACCAAACAGGTAATAATAGTGGGGTAATCCATTCAGGCTTATATTATAAACCTGGCAGCCAAAAGGCTACTAACTGCCTTACCGGATACAAAATGCTTATTGAATTTTGCGATACGCACAAAATAGATTACGAGCTCTGCGGTAAAGTTGTGGTAGCCATTGACGAAACTGAATTACCCGAATTGGAAAAACTCTATAAGCGAGGGCTTGAACACGGATTGAAAGGGTTAAAAATGCTAGATAAAGTCGGCATTAAAGAATACGAACCACATATTAATGGCATTAAGGGATTTCATGTACCTCAAACAGGCATTGTAAACTACACCTTGGTTGCCGAAAAAATGGCAGAGGTGTTTAAAGGTCTTGGTGGAGAAATCATCCTAAATTCTAAAGTAACTAAGGTTGACAAAACTAATACGAGCGTTACTGTTCATGCTGTTAACGCTACCTATAAAGCCAGCTATATAGTAAATTGTGCAGGTTTATACTCCGATAAAGTGGCTCGCCTTAATGGTGATAATGAACCTATTAAAATCGTCCCTTTTAGAGGCGAATACTTTAAACTTAGTAAAGAAAAGGAATACCTGATTAAAAACTTGGTGTACCCCGTGCCTGATCCTAATTTTCCTTTTTTAGGAGTGCACTTTACCCGAATGAAAAAAGGAGGTGTAGAAGCTGGCCCAAATGCTGTATTAGCCTATAAACGAGAGGGGTATAAGAAATCCCAAATTAGTATCTCTGAGCTTTTTGAAACACTCGCTTGGCCGGGCTTTCGAAAAGTAGCTGCTAAATATTGGAAAACAGGCATGGGAGAATTTTATCGCTCTTATTCTAAAAAAGCATTCACCAAAGCACTACAACGCCTTTTGCCTGAAATCACAATGAAAGACTTAGTTCCTGGTGGTGCAGGCGTTCGTGCCCAGGCCTGTGATAAAAATGGCGGCTTATTAGATGATTTTGCCATTCATGAAAGTGACAGAACGGTAAATGTGTATAACGCCCCCTCTCCTGCCGCAACGTCATCATTGGCTATTGGCAACACCATTGCCGATATTACGTTGAAGCATTTTTAGTTTGTAGTAATTGCTTTAATCGCAGGCACCTTCAGTAGTTGGCGTCTCCTGTCTGGTTCCAGCTCTATAGCTTTTTTGCCTTTTACCAACGATTCATAAGGTATGTCCAAGTATTCATTAAGTAGCACTATATTTTTAAAGGTTAAAGGTCGTTTTTCATTTAACACTTCCGAAACCCTCGTTTTGCCTCCAAATAGCGGGGCTATATCCTTTTGTTTCAAATTCAGTTGCTCCATTCTAAATTTTATGGCAGCCACAGCTGAAGGGGGTTCAATAGCAAAGTGCTTTCGCTCATAATTCTCTATAAACAAAGATAATAGCTCAACTTCTTCCCCAATCGCACTTTCAGGGTCAATAGGTTCATCAGAAGCATTAATTAACTCATAAACACGCTTACAAGCCTTGTCATACCTGTACTCTTCTCTAGTTTTCATACCTGACTTTTTTAACGTCAATTTTATCATATTCTTTGTGGCTATCAAACCAAACCACAAATACCAATTTTAATTTATATTCAACGTCAACAATTAATCGAAAATGATTCCCTTTTATATTAAACACCACCCTTTTAGCAGTAATTATGCTCGCATTTCCATAAGATGACTTTAAATCAACTGCATTATTCCAGCTTTTTTTTCTTACTTCAAAAATCCACGCTCTAATTGATTCTTCGGCTTGTTCATATTTGCTCAACTTGCAAATCGAATAGAGTGTTTTCTCTTTGATAATTCGCATTTAGACAAATATAACATTTAGTTCCCATATTAGGTAACTCCCATATTAATAGTTCCTAATCCGTTAGATTAAACCTGCAAGGTTCTCTTAGAATTGGCAAGAAACCTTGCAGGTTTAACTATGTTAAAAGGTATTAACATTCATTTTACATACTTTTGAAACCACAAGAAAGTACTAAATGTTTACCCAAGAAGAAAAAGAACGCTACAGCCGCCATTTTGTATTACCCGGTTTTGGACAAGAAGCACAATTAAAGCTTAAACAAGCCAGTGTACTGGTGATTGGTGCCGGTGGTTTAGGAGCACCTGTTCTTCAATATTTAACTGCAGCAGGTGTTGGCAGCATTGGCATTGCCGATTTTGATGAGGTAAGCCTATCTAACCTCCAGCGCCAGGTAATATTCAACACCCTAACGGTGGGTTTAAACAAAGCCCTTGCAGCAGTTGATGTATTAGAAGCACTCAACCCGAATATTAGATTTAAGGCATTTACAGAGAAACTAACAAGCGAAAATACTATTTCAATCCTATCTGATTTTGATTTAATCATTGATGGAACTGATAATTTCCCTACTCGCTATTTGATAAACGATGCCTGTGTGATATTGAATAAACCATTGGTATATGGCTCTATTCACGGGTTTGAAGGCCAGTGTGCTGTCTTTAATTATGATGGAGGCCCAAATTATAGAGATATACATCCTACGCCTCCAGACCCAAACTCAGTGCCTAATTGTGCCGAAGGTGGAGTATTAGGGGCTTTGGCTGGCATTATTGGCTCTATGATGGCCGTTGAGGCTATTAAGATTTTAGGAGGATTAGAGTCTGGTCTGGCCGGTAAATTATATATGTTCGATAGCCTTCATTATTACAATCAGAAAATAAAGCTTAGAGTTGCTAAGCCCGAAAACAAAGTAACAGAGCTTATCGACTATGAGGCGTTTTGTTCAACAACTGCTCAACCGCTCCCAATGATACATTCAATTTTATCCTCAGAATTAAAAAAATGGCTTAAAGAAAGACCTGAATCTATACAATTAGTGGATGTAAGAGAAGCCTATGAGCGTGAAATGAGCCATATTGGTGGCATTCATATTCCATTAGATGATATCCTTCAAAAAAGTAAGGAAATTTCTATTGAAGGGAAAGTCATCTTTTATTGCTCAGGAGGTGTTAGAAGTGCTCACGCCATAATGCAATTGGCTGGGCATGCCAATGTACAAAATTTTTATAATTTAGAAGATGGGCTTAAGTATTGGTAATAAATGAGGTTAAGTTTTAATAATCACAGCAAAATATACACAACTTATAGTTCATTCGTACACCTATGTGTTTCTCACACAGGTATCGCTGATTTACGCAGAAAAAAATTGCGTTATCTGCGAAAAATACTAGCAGAGCCGATAGTAAGAGCTTAAAAAAAAATGCTGTAATAAATAGAACTTAGCCATAAATGATAGAACGTTACACAATAGCTGCCAGCCAAAATGACTTAGAAGAAAGCTTTGATGTACAATTTTTCTCCCCTTTCAAAAGTCGATTTAACGCAGACCCTACTCAATCGTTGCCAATAATTACATCAACAAATCCACAACTTGTAAAACAATTTTACTGGGGAACAGAGCCAAACCTTTCTAATAATAAACGTATTGCCTCCAAACTTATTAATGCGCCAATAGAACAACTAACTGAGAAACATTTCTATAAAAACGCCCTAAAAAGTAGGAGGTGTTTAGTAATTGCCGATGGCTTTTATGTGTGGAATTCAATTTCAAAAAAACGACAGATTCCTTATAACCTGAGTTCGGGATAAGGAATAGCTGCCAGAAAATAAATAGTAGGTGAGCTTTTTAATATAAAAAGCAAAGATATAATGGATTATTTCCCCCGAGATTTCGGGGTTATATTCAAAAGATTGCCTGCTAGATATTTTCCCTTTGGACTTTAACGAAACTTCCCTAAACTTCCTCATATTTTCTTGCCGTGCCTGCCAGCAGGCAAGAATTAACCCGTTAGTCCTACAAAAATCTAAGTTGTTTATGAAAGTTCCGATTAAAGCTGACAGCATTCCTTATCCCGAACTCAGGTTTTTACCAAAAGTCCTGATAGAAGAACATAAAAGAACCAAACCCAATAAATAGTTTTAATGATTACAGAATTCCATAAATCCAAAAACTCTTTGTATGGGTATAGGTAACTTATTCACCCAATTAATATATGAGAGTTAAATGGTTTCAAAAAGGTGTCTAAAAGTAATATTATCATTCCTGCGGAAGCAAGAACCTGTATTTTATAATGATTTTACCAGATGTTTGCGTAACATCAGTTGGCAAGAACCTGAGTTCGACCTAAGGAATGCTGTCAGAAAATATAATAGTAGGTGAGGTTTTGGAAATAAAAACTGAAGTTATAATGGATTATTTCAAGGGTTTTATTTCCAAAAGATTGCCTGCTAGCTATTTTCCCTTCGGGCTTTAGCGAAACTTCCCTAAACTACCTCATATTTTTTTGAATTAACCCGTTAGTTCTACAAAAATCTGCGTTCTTTATGAAAGTTTCGCTTAAAAGCTGACAGCATTCCTTAGGTCGAACTCAGGTTAATAGAGGTATTGTGAAATAGAATGTTGTTCCTAGCTCCTGCTTGCTTTCTACCCAAACCTTGCCTCCTAATTTTTCAACAATTCGCTTAACTATTGAAAGGCCTAGTCCATGTCCTTCCTTTTCTCTATCTCTATTTTGTGTTCCAGAGAATTTTGAAAATAATTTGATTTGTTCATCTTTACCTATCCCAGTACCATTATCCTTTACCCAAAATTGTATCGATGATTTATGTCTGATCCACCCTAGCTCAACTTTACCCTTTCCATATTTGTATGCATTGCTAATTAGGTTATACCATATTTCTTCAATCCAAATAGCGTTTCCAACAAGCCCAGGCCAATTATCGGGTAAAACAATATCTGGTTCTTTATCCAATATTGAGTTTTTTGTTCTTTGAATCGCATTCTCAACAATTTCACTCAATTCTAATGCTTGAGCCTCATATGCGTCTATATGCCTGATTTTGGCGAGTTGCAACAACCCTTCAATTATAGCATTCATCTTTTGGGCTGTGTTTCCAATATATTCTATCATTTCATCACGCTCTTTCTTAGATAATTCCGATTTAAGCACGTATGCTAATCCAATCATCTGCGAAATAGGAGATTTAAGGTCGTGAGCTACTGTATGCGCATAGGCATCAAGGTCATTTAGCAACTCCTTTAATTCCGTTATATCCCATAATACGATAATCTTGCCCGAACCTTCACTATATACACTAAATGAAGTTATTTTAATTTCATACGTACTATTATCCTCCCCAAATTTCAGTTCAGTAGTAAATCCACTTTCACCAGTATCTTTAAGATCGAAAGAACTATACTCAGGCATAATTGATTCTATTTTTATACCAATACTACTCTTATCAGGTAATTTGAATATACGAGTTGCAGCTGGGTTTATATCCAAAATGCACCCTTTACTATCGA
>JAMOMJ010000419.1 GCA_027067135.1 Cyclobacteriaceae bacterium | reverse complement strand
TTCTTAAATTCAAAGAGTGTGTAAAAAATCAGTTATTTAGAGCCTTAAATCCGCAAGGTAGAGAGTTCTTTTTATATTACACTCATCCATAAAACAAAATCGAAGCAATAATGCACCATCCGCCAACAAATAAACCAGCAATGCCAATTTTACCTTGTAATGGAGCCAGTTTAGCAAGCAATTGCTCTCCTTTTTTCTTAGCTTCTTCGCTTTTAGAGAATACATGTTTCGAGATCATACCATAGCCTAGTAAGAAGCCTAAAAGTGCTTGCATAACATTTACAGCTAGGGTTGTTACCCAAAATATTGGCCAGGTAGGCATCCAACTAAGCCCTAAAATACCACTGAAAATAACTCCGTAAATTCCCCAAAAGAAAAATACGATACCGATATACCCTTGGTAAGGGGTAATTTTATCTAATAACTCTTGCGCATTTGGTTTTTTTGCCAATATAATTGAAGGTATAGCAAGCAAGCTTAAAACGATTAGTGTGATTCCTGTAATCATAGCATATTTTGTTTAGTTGATAAAAAATAAAGCGAAATGCAGGCCTTAATTAAAAATTACTGCCTTAAAACATTCCGCTTTAAGAAACAATTCTGATTAATTTATTATTTAAACTGAGCTTTCAACTCCTCGAGTGTTTTACCTACTGCAACGCCTGGCAATTTAATTGGTGCCGCAACTTCTGCTAAAAACGTTCCGTTCACTTCACCTGTCTTATAAGTAGTAAACCCAATTCGGTACAAACCCAATGTTAATGCTTTTGCAGGATTGCTTGCTTCACTTTTATACCTAAGCAACGAGTTGTAGCTATTTCCACTAGGCTGTTTTGGCATTTCACTGCTATCATCATTTCTTTCGAGTATTACCCACTTAGCATTTTTTACACCCTCTTCGGTAATGCCGTCCTTAGAAATAATATCAGAACGCTCTAATGTAATGTACGTATCAAAAAAATCTTTTGAACCTGCATTTTTGGTGTATTCTTCAGATACAGTTGCTCCTTTAGTTTTAAATCCTTTAGGAACCGGAGACATCATACGTAATCCTAATTCAGGTGCTACTGCAGGAACCCAAACATAGATATAATAGAATTTTTTCCCGTCTCTTGTTTCATCTTCATTACCTGGAGCCGCATATCCTAAATAAGATATAACATCAGTATAGGGTACTTTAATTGTTTTAGGCCCCATTTTTTTTTCGATAGAGCTTCCAAAATTCCCCAGCTTTTGGGCTTCGGTATTCATAGCAACCAACAAGCACAAACCAACAACAGTTGTTAACATTAATTTTTTCATAGTTAAATTTTTAAAATCTATAATATTGTTTCGAACAAAAGTATGACACTCCTTGTGCCCCAACAACCCCATTAAATGGTAGATTGATAAATCCCTGAAAATGGTGATTTTAAATATAACTTCCTCAAAAAGTGATTTTTAGATGTAATTTCGAATTACGAAAATGATTAAACTCGGATTATACATTAAAGCTTGGAATAGAATTCTAATGTGTACTTGCGTTAAACATAAGAATAACCTTATGCTACGGCTAGTTTATATTTTATTATTTGTTTTTGCCTGCAATGCAACTCAGGCACAGGAAGCTACTGTTTTTGATTTCGATTATGTAATGGAACAGCTTAAAGGCTTGGATTACAAAGAGCAAATAGCTACTCTGTATAAGGAGTATAACAACCGTTTAAATTCAGAGCCTGAATTATCAGAAAAGATATTGGAAGCAATACATACAATAAGTACTCAAAAAAATGACACTACTGAAATGGCTCTTGTTTTGTTTCAGTTGGGAAAATCCAACCGAAAACATGGGAAGCCGGGCAAATCAATTGAATACCTTATGCAAAGTAAGGTTCTTTTTGAGCAACTGAAAAGCCAGGAAAGAATAGCAGACTGTTTAAATGAACTGGGCATAGCCAGCAAAAATATTGGTCAATACCAAAAAGCATTAGACCTCTATTTTAAAGCATTAGAAATTGCGGAGGCTCATAAATATGTGCAGGGAGAAATACGTGCACTTTCTAATATATCAGTAATTTTAATTTTTCAGAGGGAGTATGAGAAAGCCATAGAATACCTTAAACAAAGCCTGGAAATGCAGGAAAATGAAGCAGAAAAGAATACCATTTACAATAATTTAGGAATGGCCTATAAAGCACTTAATAAAACCGATGAAGCTTTAGTTTACTATAATAAAAGCATCGAAAGCTCCAAATTGGCAAAAGACATTTATTGGCAAGCTTCTGCGCTTAATAATATTGGCATTATTTATTTAGAAAGTGAAGAGTATGATAAAGCCCTTAACTATTTTTTAGAGGTTGAGAATATTGAAAGCCAAACTGGGAACAAAAAAGGACTAGTTGGCACCTATTTAAACATAGGAGTTCTAAAAAGATTTCAATCGCAATATAAAGAGTCTATAAAATGGTTTCTAAAAGCAGATTCTTTAGCACTTGAAACCAAATCGCTTTATGAACGCAAATTGATTAATTTAAATCTTTCACTGGCTTACGAAAGCTGGGGGAAGTATGAAGAGTCAATAAATTACCTGTACCAGTATATAGAAATTAACGATTCGCTATTTAATGAAAAAAAGAATCAACAAATGACAGAGTTGGTTTCGAAATATGAAGCTGACAAACAACAGAAAGAAATAGAGTTGTTACAACAAGAAAAAAGGTTAAAGGAACTGGCTATGCAAAAACAAAAATCTGAGTTTGAACTGGAGCAATTAAAAACACAGGCCGAAGCGGAAAAAAAGCATAATGACCTAACAATACTTCTAAGCCAAAACGAAATTCAGCACCTTGTTTTGGAAAAAAACACAAACGAAATAGAACGCTTAAAGCTTAATGCCTCCTTAAACGAAACACTAATTGAAGCTGAAAAATCAAAAGCCGAAAAAGAGGCAACTATTAGAAATGTGACTATGCTTATTTCGTTACTAATAGTGATACCAGTAGTAGTACTGTTAATTTTTTACCAGCAAAAAATTAAGGCTCAATCTATTTTGGCCATCCGAAACGAGGAGCTGAACCAGCAAAAAACACTGGAACTCATTAAAGATTTTGAACTTAAAACAATTAAGGCTCAACTTAAGGGGCAGGAAAAAGAAAAGCTACGAATTGCCAGTGAACTCCATGATGGAGTGGGAGGAAACTTAGCTGGAATTAAGTTGAGATTAAGTAAAGTAGCAGATACATTAAACAGCAACAATAAATTAAAGCACATTATTACCCAAGTAAACGAAACCTGTGATGAGATAAGAAATATATCTCATGACCTTACCCCTAGTAAAATATTAAATTCGGCATATATTAATCTGATAAGGGAGTACATACATAATAATGTAACACCCAAAAACATACGTATAAGCTTTCATGCATACCCCGAAGATAAATTAAACTCTATCTCTGACGGCATTAAAATAGAAGTATATCGAATTATTCAGGAGTTGCTAGCAAATGCCATTAAGCATTCGCTAGCAAATGAAATTGATATTAGCTTGAATTTAAATAATGAAAGCTTAATTTTAATGATTGAAGACTTTGGTATTGGCTTTGTACCTAAAAAGATTGTTAAAGGTATAGGGCTTTTAAATATTGAAACACGGGTTGCTTCGGTTAGTGGTAAATTAACGATAGATTCTAAAGTTGGCAGAGGGACTATTTTTACTGTTGAGATACCTTTAAAGGCAGAAATAGTAGCTTAACTTAATTTTAAAACCGCCTATGAAAAGTACAATTAAACTATTTCTTGTTGATGACCACAAAATGTTTTTGGACGGACTGGAATCTTTGCTTGAAAATGTTGACAACCTAATTATTGTTGGTAAGGCTGAAAATGGGAAAGAAGCGTTAGAAAAAATAGAAGCCTCTGTTGATATTGTATTAATGGATATTTCTATGCCAGAAATTGATGGTATAGAACTTAATAGATTAATTAAAATCAAGTATCCGAAAATGAATACTATTGCCATTAGTATGCATAATGAAGCAAAAATTATAGAGAAGCTAATAAAGTGCGATATAAATGGCTATTTGCTTAAAAATGCTGAAAAGGAAGAGTTGCTGCTTGCTATACATACAGTAGTAAACGGAGGCAACTATTTTGCCGAAGAAGTTAAAAAGACCTACCAGAACAGCCTGTTTGACAGAGAAAGTAAGAAAGGCCAAACACCTGAGTTAAGCAAACGAGAGCTTGAGGTATTAAAGGAAATTATAGCAGAACATACCACCAAAGAAATTGCCGAAAAGCTATTTATTAGCCAGCATACGGTAGAGTCTCATCGTAAAAACATGCTGTCTAAGCTTGGGGCAAGAAATACGGCAGGCTTGGTAAAATATGCTCTGGAAAATGGATTAGGAGGAGAAAATATTTAACAGTTACTTATCCAGTATCACAAAATTACCAGATACGTAATGATTAGTTCTCGAGTTTAAAAACTATTGGCAATACCATTCTCACGTTTACAGGTTTGCCTCTCTGTTTATCTGATTCCCATTTGGGCATTGATTCAATAATTTCTATCGCTGCTTTATCTATTTTTTTATTGACTCCACAAATTATTTTAGCATCTGATACAGTCCCATTCTTTTTTACAGTAAATTGAATAAAAACTTTACCTTCCCCTTTACCATTCTTTAGTGCTTTTTTTGGTCGATTTTCAAGGAAGTTAAGTAAGGCCTGCTCTCCTCCATTAAATTTTGGTTGTACTTCCACAATAGTATAAATCATATCTTTATTATTTTCTTCCTCTCTCTTTTTCTCTTGTTTTTTAGATAATTTATTTAGCTTTTCCCAAGATATTCTATCGTACGAATTATAAATTTCATACACAATACTATCCAAATCTTTTAATTTTTTATGGGGATTACCTCCATCATAATACTGTGAAGAGTATAAGCTATCCTCAAAACAAATTTCAAATGAAGCATATGCTGCCCCATCTATTCCACGTTCGCCAGAAGGAGCTTCAAAATAGGCAAGACTATCGAGATTAACCTTTTCAACAACATTTTTTATGGTATGCCAATCTTTCTTGCTAAGATGTCGCTTTATAGTTTTTTCATTAAAGAACACTCTTTTATAAATAAAAACTTGATTTGGCGACAGAAGAACTGCCATTTCTCCAGTCATCCAAAAATTGTCGCTTTATTTTAAGAATAACGAAACCGAAATCGCATTAAAATACGATACGTTTGTCTTATTCGATACTGGCGATTTGCAACAGGAACTTGATTTGATTTCTAATCGAATAACAACTAATATAAGTAATCTCATTTAAGAGAAAAGGAATTACTGTATTAGTGCTTATCCAAAAGTCGTGGAAGTTTACTAAATCTGATTTTCCTAAGGAAAATCCTCTCATGTAAACCTGTAAACTTCCTCAAAAACTGACCGTTTGGAAAAGTGCTATATGAAAATGGATGCGGTTACTTCTAGCTATTTCGCCTCTCACTTATTGCCTTGAGGACGAAGCTCAAAGCAAATTTAGTAGCGAAACGCCAAGCATTTATTGCATTGAATTTTATCGACCAAGACGTAATTATAAAACTTGCACTGTACACAACATAAACTATATGCCATAGGGGTTATTCGCTGAAGTCCAGGTTCATATGTATTTGCCAAGTCCGCCAAATATTTGCTTTGGGCAGTGGTATGTATTGATTTGTTCCAAATCAAATATCTGCCTCAGTGGGTTATCTCAAATTATTTGTAACTTAGTCCTACGGACATATAGTCCGAGCGTTGTAACCAATTAGGTATGGTAAAGGGACATCGTTTACAAAGTTAAAGGGACATGGTTTACACTTTTTAAGACTAAATTTCTGACTAAAACCAGAAATTATGCCTTGGAAAGAACAAACAACTAGCGCCTACGCTGAAG
>JAMOMJ010000418.1 GCA_027067135.1 Cyclobacteriaceae bacterium | reverse complement strand
CAGCACATCTTTTTTTTGTTGGTAAGGTTAGTTCTAATTTGACTATCAATATTCCAATTGATGCTCGAAATAATATCCATTTTGAGGACTGGACAGATAGCCCCCAAAAGTATATTGAACAAGCTTCCGTATTGATTGACATAGATGCTGACCTAGAAAATGATGTTTTTATCTCATCGAAGTTGACAAATTATTTAGGTATCAATCGTTTAATTCTATGTATTACCCCACCAAATAGCCCCGCTTCCCAACTTTTAGCTACAATTGGTAACTCTGTTTTAGGTTGTAATAATGAGGAGCTTTTAATATTAAAAGCATTAAAAGATTGTGAATCAAAAAGTACATCTACTTTGAGCTATAAGGATAGGAAAGAAGTTCGTAACAGATTAAAAGTAGAGACAATTATAAAAAAATGGACAAGTTATTTAAATGGCCAATGATATCATAAGATATCCTTATCATGCTTTATAGAAAGCATCCCTATATTTCCTTTTTCATTTGGCCATTTGGAGCACTCCTTTTAAATATTTTAAATATTAGAGCAAGCTACTTTAAAAATTTGCTATGGATGTTTATTATTTTTTATGGATATACATTTGTTTTAAATAGTGAAGAGCGAGATGCCGATAGGTATAAAAACAAACTTATTGAGTTCTACGAACAAAAAGATTTAAGTCTTGAAGATATTTTCGGGGAAGTATATACTGAAAACTATACTGATATATTACAACCAACGGTAACTTATATTATTTCAAGATTTACGAATGACCCTCAAATATTATTTGCCCTTTTTGGTTTCATCTTCGGTTACTTTTACTCAAGAAACATTGCGTTAATTCTTGAATTGATACCTACTAAGCTCAATAAGCATGAGACTCTTTTTTTAACTTTGCTTGCTTTTTTAATTCCTATATGGCAAATAAATGGATTTAGGATGTGGACTGCAGCTCATATATTTATTTTCTTTTTCTTAAAATTTTTAAAACACAATAATAAAAAATATCTTTTCGGTACCTTCCTTACCTTTTTTGTACATTTTAGTTTCATTTTCCCAATAGTTATAATGAGTATTTATATGCTTTTAGGGAATAGAACAAACCTATATTTTGTATTTTTTCTGATTACATTTTTTGTCTCAGAAGTATCAATTAATTTTAGTAAAATTGTGCCTGATTTACCACTTGTGTTTCAGGACAGAATTGAGTCTTATACCAATCAGGACTATATAGATTTTGCTTCATCAAAACAAGTGCAGGTAAACTGGTATATTATGTATAGAGGAAGGATTATTCGATACTTATTGTATTCTCTTCTAGTCTTTTTATACCTTATCAGGTCCAGATTTTTCAAAAATAAGCAAGTGGTTTGGAATCTCATATCATTCACTTTTTTATTTGCTTCGGTATCAAACTTGCTCTTGGCACAGCCAGTTGCTTCCTTAGGTCGGTTTATTGCCATATCAAATTTATTAGTTTGTATCACTTTACTATTACTCTTTGAGTATTTGCCAAAAAAAATGGTCAGAATAGCTAGTCCAATAATTTTTAGTATTATTAGTTTTTATTTAATAATTGAAATAAGGATTGGTTTCGATACTATGGGTACGTCAACAATAGCTCTAAACCCATTTATTGCCCCTTTTATAAATGAAAACATCCCTCTGATTGATTTCTTTAAATAAGACGTTTATTATGTTACTTATATTCACATTAAAAGATAATTAATCTGGAAGTGCTTTACATATTAGGTTATGGATGTTTTGGTTCTACTTTACTAGATATCACAATAGGAAATAATTCCAAATACCACAGTTTAGGAGAACTCTTCAATTTTATAAATATTACAGAGGTTTGAGTCTGCTTGGCTAAATTTGGTAATCTAATTTTCTAGACATGGGAATAAAACAAGTTGTATTTCGTAACCTTAGCAATCTTCCTGGTTGGCGAACAAAACGTAAAATCATTGTCATTGAGTCTGATGATTGGGGAAGCATAAGGATGCCATCAACTACCATTTTTAATGAATTGACAGCTTCAATGGATTTAAAGGGAAGCGATTCTTTACGATATAATAAAAATGACACATTAGCATCCAGTGAAGATTTATCCGCTCTATATGATACCTTATTTAGTTTTAAAGATTACAATAAAAATAACCCCGTATTTACGGCTATTTCGGTTGTAGCTAATCCCGATTTCTATAAAATAGAAAGTTCGGATTTTACCAACTATTATTATGAGCCATTTACGGCAACACTTGAGAATTATGGTTATGCAGATGCTTATGATTTGTGGCTGGAAGGAATTAATAATAAACTTTTTATACCCCAATTTCATGGGCGAGAACATCTCAATGTGGCAGTGTGGATGGAAGCACTTAAAAATAATGATGCCCAAACCATGTTAGCATTTAGTAAAGGCTTATGGGGTTATAATAATAGTAATCAGTTTAATATTATGTACCAAGCTGCTTTTGATCTCTCAAACCCAAAAGAAGTTGCTTATCATCATGATATTATTGTGGATGGGCTTCGAATATTTGAAGATTTGTTTGGTTATAAGGCATCTTATTTTGTGCCTCCAAACGGCTCTTTTAATAACCAATTAGAAGAAACAGCCGCTGAAGCAGGTATCCGTTATATGTCAGCAGCTAAACTTCAGCATGAAGCCCTTGGTAAAGGCAAGACAAGAAAGGTGTTTCACTACCTGGGGCAGAAAAATAAGTACCAGCAAACCTATATTACCCGCAATGCCTTTTTCGAACCAAGCCAAGATGGCAAAGACTGGGTAAATAGTTGCTTATCAGATATTGAAATTGCATTCAAATGGAACAAACCAGCTATAATTAGCACGCATAGGGTTAATTATATTGGAGTACTCAATGAAAAAAACAGAACAAATGGCTTGAATCAATTAAACGAACTACTGAGTATTATTCTAAAAAAATGGCCAGAAGTTGAGTTTATGACTTCTGTTGAGTTAGGAGATTTAATAAGCAAAAGGAGATAATTTGTCGCAATTGACTTCATCGATTAAGCTAAATATACAAAATAGTATAGGTTGGAAGACTAGAAGAAAAATTGCAATTATTGAATCTGATGATTGGGGTTCTATTCGAATGGCTTCTAAAGAAGCATATAATTACTTATTAAAGAAAGGGTATAAAGTTGATGAATGTTCTTATAATAGGAATGATGCATTGGAATGTAATGAAGATATGGAAATGCTTTTTGGAGCATTGAGTTCCGTTAAAGACATGCATGGGAGCCACGCAAAAATTACCGCCAATACGATTGTCGCTAATCCAGATTTTAATAAAATAAGAGACTCCGATTATCAACAATATTATTATGAGCCTTTTACGGAAACATTAAAGCGATACCCTAACCATGACAAGGTCTTGGAATTTTACAAGGAAGGTATTGCTGCTAATATTTTTATACCTCAATTTCATGGCAGAGAGCATTTAAATGTGCTAAACTGGATGAATGCCTTAGGGGCTGCTAAAAAGGAAGTAAAAGATGCTTTTGAATTTGAGATGTTTACAATTCATGCACATGGACTTTCTAGTTGCCGCAAAGAATATTTACAAGCTTTTGGGGGCTACTCCACACAAGAAATTGAAGGGTACAAATCAAAACTAATTACAGGAATTGATTTATTTAGAAACCTTATGGGATACGAATCTCCATCTTTTATTGCACCTTGCTATACATGGCCCACAGAAATAGAAGAAACCCTGAAGAGTTGTGGAATCCATTATATTCAAGGAACTAGAGTGCAAAGAGTACCCTCAAAAACTTCTAAAGGGTTCAAAAAACAATACCACTACTTAGGCCAAAGAAACAAGCATGGGCAATTCTATCTAGTTCGGAATGCTTTTTTTGAACCTTCAAGTGATCCTCACAAAGACTGGATTAACTCGTGTATGGGAGAAATAGATAATGCTTTTTTTTGGAATAAACCAGCTATTATATCTTCACATAGAGTGAACTATATAGGGGGCATAAATTCTTCTAATAGGAGTACTGGTGTGAAATTATTGAGGCAATTACTTTCCAATCTCATAAAAAAACACCCCTCAGTTGAATTTATGACTTCTGATCAATTGGGCGATTTGATAAGCCAATCTGCTTAATGTGTGGTATAACTGGTTATATCGATCCAAAAGGAAATGTTTCTGCTGAAGTACTTTCAAATATGGTGGAGGTGCTTAAACATCGAGGACCAAATGATTTTGGGGCAAGAAAGATTAAGGCTAAGTCTGGAGTTGTTGGTTTAGGTCAAACACGTTTGTCAATAATCGATTTATCAGCGGCAGGGCATCAACCCATGAGCTATAAACATTTTACCATCGTATTTAATGGCGAAATATATAACTATCAAGAAATTAAAAATGAATTAATTAAACAAGGCCACCAATTTGAAACTGGCACTGATACTGAAGCAATATTGCATGCATATGAAATCTGGGGCACAAATTGTGTGCAGCACTTTATTGGGATGTTTTCTTTTGTGATTTATGATCAAATGAAGGAGGAGCTTTATGGCTTTAGGGATAGAGCTGGGGTAAAACCATTTTATTATTATCGACAAAATGGCACATTTCTATTTGCTTCTGAGCTTAAATCATTTCACCAACATCCTGATTTTGAAACAAATATTGATCATAATGCCTTAGTTTCATTTTTTGATGTGGGATACATTCCTGCTCCATCTTCAATTTTTGAAAACACCTATAAACTGGAGGCAGGGCATTATTTTAAGTACACAATTGAAACTGATCATATTGAATCGACTAGGTATTGGAATGTGTTAACCTATTATTCAAAACCAAAACTCAATATCAACTATACAGAAGCGAAAGAGGAGTTAAAAAAAATATTGAAATCTGCTATTGACTATAGAATGGTGGCTGATGTAGATGTCGGAGTTTTTTTGAGTGGAGGGTATGATAGTTCTGCGGTTGCAGCTATTTTACAACATAACTCTTCCTCAACTTTAAAAACCTTTACCATCGGTTTTGAAGAAGGTAATAATGAAGCCCCATTTGCAAAAGATACGGCTTCGTTTCTGGGCACTGAACATCACGAATTAATATGCACTGCCAGAGAAGCGCAATCGATTATACCAACGTTGCCCTATTATTATGATGAACCATTTGCAGATAGCTCAGCAATACCAACCATATTAGTGAGTAAATTTGCGAAAGAATATGTAACCGTTGCACTTTCTGCAGATGGGGGAGATGAAGTATTTGGAGGATATCAAAATTATGTTTCTCTAGAAAATAAAATGGCAACTTTAGACAAAGTGCCCGATGATCTAAAGCAAGTGATTTCAAATGTTATATCTGGGTTTACAAAGTTAATTCCTCACAACTTAACGGCAACAAAGCATAAAATGTATGGGATAAGTAAGTCGCTGGATAAGAATAGGATGAAACAAGCAATTAGCTTGCTAACAAGCATGAGTTCTTTGCCCCTTACTCATCAACAACAAATGTTTAGAAAAAGAATAGTTTCTAGGCAAGAGAATAATGATATTGACGGCTCTATTTTTTCGCATGAGGTTGAACTTGCTATGGCCATAGATTATACTAAGTATTTACCATATGATATTCTAACAAAAGTTGATCGTGCAACAATGTCTGTGTCGTTAGAGGGTAGAGAGCCACTTCTAGACCATAGGATAATTGAGTTTGCTGCACAATTACCTATGGAATATAAATACGATAAAACTTCAGGTAAGAAAATATTGAAAGATATTGTTCATGAGTATATTCCTAAGCCAATGATGGATAGGCCAAAGGCTGGGTTTTCTTTACCAATTTATGATTGGTTAAGAGGAGATTTGTCTTATTTGCTAGATGAGTATTTAAATGAGGATAGGTTGAAGGAATCTGGTTTATTTAATGTTGCTTTCGTATCAAAGCAAGTAGCTTTATTTAAACGAAATAATATGCATTATCAGCCATTAATTTGGAAGTTATTAATGTTTCAAATGTGGTGGAATGAATGGATGAAATAATCACAGTTCGAATTTCGCATTCATACAGCACAATCGTTAAATTAAGTAATCTTTACATTTCTATTAAAATGCAAAGAGATTAGTATTTCCAATGTTGAGAAGAGTAATATTATAAGGGATAATTAATTAGATGAAAAAAAATCAAATTGCTTTAAGAAATTTAGCAGAAGACAAAGAACAAGTAAAGTTTGTAAGGGAGAAAGCAAGGCAAATAAATCCTACTCAGGAATTTTCTCAACATATTCTCAAGGAAAAAATGTTATCGCCTGATGGAAATGAAAAATACAAATTTGATGGAGAGGGAAAATTAGTTTGTAATGGAGGAACAGATGTTAATGTAAAAAATGGAATACCTGACTTTACAATATTTTCAACTGATGCATTGGATGAAAAAGAAAGGCAAGCAAGTTATCATGATAATGAAGAAGTGAATGAGAGTTTTGATGAAATAGTATTAAGACCGTATAATTACAACCAATTTCACGCTAAGATATGGCTTAAGCACTTGGAGGAACTTTCTATTCAATTAGAGAAGGTTAGTGGCAAATCTTTTGAATCATTAACAGTATTAAATTGTGGTTGTGGAGGAGGCTTTGAAGCTCAGTTCTTTGCTGAAAAAGGAGCAAAATTGGTCGGATTTGATATTTCGCAGCTTAGAGTCGAGGCTGCAGCAACCAGGTTTGCATTAAATGAGTTAGAAGGTTTCTTTTATAGAGGAGATGCTGCAATATTACCTTTTGAGGATAATTCTTTTGATGTTGTAATTTATCATGATTCATTGCACCATGTACCTATCGAGGAAATACCCAAAGCCATTAAAGAAGCAAGAAGGGTTTCAAAAAAATACATAATTCTTTCGGAAGCACATGATAGTCCTATCAGAATGGTTCTTGAGAGTATTGGATTATCAACTTCAATAGAGGCATCTGGTAATTATACATTTCGATTTAAAAAAAGTTTGATTGAGTTTTGGTGCTATCGTTTTGGTATGGAGTTAAAGTTGTATAAAACTTCATTTGACAGAAGAGAACATAGGCCCAAACTATATGCAATACCTGTTATTGGGAAACTAACCTATTATATAATTCATATTATTGGTAAAGTCTTACAAAAGTTTGGTAATGAAGCCCTAATTATTTTAAAGAAATCGAAAGAGATAAAGTACAGTGAAGAACGAGCAAATCGGTAATATTAAAATTTGCTTAGTTATTTCAGACTTAAATAAAGGAGGAATGCAACGGGTAATGTCGGAGTTAGCAAATTATTTTGGTGGCAAGACAGATGCTAAAGTTGAATTAATTTTGCTAACTAGTGAACATTCTATTTTTTATAAGGTATTACCATCGGTTAAAATTCATAAACCTACATTTAAATTCGATAGGAGATGGAGATTTATATCAACCTTAAAAACATTGTATTATTTGAGGATGAAGATTAGAAATGTCAAACCTAATGTAGTTCTCTCCTTTGGTGAGATGTATAACTCATTCGTATTACTTAGTACCTTGTTGTTAAATGTCAGAGTATTTATTTCTGATAGAAGTAAACCTGATAAAAACTGGGGCTTTATCCATAATAATTTAAGGAAGCTTCTATATCCTTATGCAACTGGTATAATTGCTCAAACTAATTTTGCAAAAGAGTTCCTGACTAATGAACTAAAACATGAAAATATTGAAGTTATACCTAACCCAATTAAACTTATTAGTGCTACTACTCAAGAAAGAGATAACATTATACTAAATGTTGGTAGAATAATTAAATCAAAAAGGCTAGATCTATTGTTGGAAATTTTCAGTAAAGTTAACAATACTGGCTGGCAACTTTGGATTATTGGGGATGACGAGGGGAATGAGAAAGAAAATTTAGAAACACTGGCACGCAAGTTTGGGATAGAAAATAAAGTAAAGATTTTGGGAAAACAGGAAAATATTATTAAGTTTTATAAGAGGGCAAAAATATTTGCTTTTACATCAGAATCAGAAGGGTTCCCTAACGTATTGCTAGAAGCCATGGCTGCAGACATGGCTTCTATTAGTTTTGACTGTATAGCAGGCCCAAATGAAATCATTTCTGATAATAAAAATGGCTATTTGATAGAAATGTATGATATTGAAAGCTATGTAAAGAAGCTCAATATCTTAATTGCAGATCACGATAAATTAAAAGAAATTTCTTTTAATGCTAGAAGTAGTGTAGAGAAATATGCTATTGAAACTATTGGTCAGCAGTTCTACAATTTTTTAAGTCGAAAAAATGAATAGAATCATAAGTAAAAGCTTGTTTTATATACAAAAGTGGTTATTGGGAATCTTTGTTTATTTCGATAGGAGAATATATATGAGGTTTTATAATAACCTTCTAAAGCAGCATGGAGTTAAACTGAATGGCCAGCCGAGATTTATTGCTAAAAGTGTAAAATTTGATGATTTTGATAGAATTATATTAGGAGATAGATTGGTTGTATCAATGAATGTTCATTTCTTAACTCATGATTATAGTTATACTACAGCGCTTATAGCTATTGATAAAAAGCCAACAACTGATAAGGCTGTAATCAATGAAATTATGATAGGAAACAATGTTTTCATTGGTATGAATACAACAATTTTACCAGGAACAAGAATTGGGGATAATGTTATTGTTGGAGCTGGAAGTGTATTAAGAGGAGTGGTTCCAGAAAATAGTATTGTCATAGGGAATCCAGCTGAAGTGGTTGGGGATATTCGAAATTATGCGCAAAAGATGATGGAGCGTAATGATGTTACAATTGTAATTGATAAGAAGTGAGAGTCCTTTTAGTAAATTCAAAAGTAAACTTTGGTAGCACTGGTCGTATCTGTGAAGAAATTGGAGGTTTATTAATTGATAACAATCATGAAAGTTATATTGCTTATGGAAGAGGAATAGGTATTAGTAAGTCAAAATTAATAAAAATAGGTGCAAACGTTGATGTTTTTATGCATGGTTTAAAAACTCTTTTTACAGATCGCCATGGTTTTGGATCATTATTAGCAACCCGTAAGTTTATTCAAAAAATAAAAAAAGTTAAGCCTGATATTATTCACTTGCATAATACGCATGGGTATTATTTGAATATTGAGGTTTTATTCAATTATATTAAACAAAATACTCTCCCATTAATATGGACTTTCCATGATAGCTGGGCCTACACTGGACATTGCACTTTTTACGATTCTATAAGTTGTGTTAAGTGGCAATCAGAATGCGAGCGTTGTCCCAAAATTCATAACTATCCCAAAAGTCTTTTTTTTGACCAGTCAAATCGAAACTTTAAAAATAAAGTAAGCCTATATGGTAATTTAAATAATATGTTCATTGTAACTCCTTCAAATTGGTTGAAAAAAGAGGTTAAAGAGTCATTTTTAAGAAATCAGAGTACTAGGGTAATTCATAATGGAATTGACCTTTCTGCTTTCAAACCTTGTCTAAATCAAGTTATTAAGAGAAAAATAGTATTGGGTGTTGCAAGTACTTGGGATTATCGAAAGGGGCTAGCTGACTTCATTGAGCTTGCAAAGCTATTGCCACGCAATATGCAGATCGTTCTGATAGGCTTATCATCGAAACAAATTAGTAGCTTACCAACGAATATTAAGGGAATTAAGAGAACAGAGAATTTAGATGAGTTGGTGATGTGGTATAATAAGGCAATGGTATTTCTAAACCCAACATGGCAGGATAATTTTCCCACCACGAACCTAGAAGCCCTGGCTTGTGGAACCCCAGTAATTACCTATAATACAGGGGGTAGCCCAGAGGCTCTTGATGAAAAAACAGGTTTTGTGGTTGAAAAAGGAGATATAAATGGTGTATTACAGGCAATAGAAAAAATTGAGGTATTGGGCAAAGAACATTTTTCTAAGAATTGTCGACAACGTGCAGAACTGCTTTTTAATAAGGATGATAGGTATAATGACTATATAAATTTATATGAGGAAGTATTAGCCGTTGATGTCTGATAAAAAATCCATCATCTTTATTAATCAAAGTTCTGGCTATTTAATGGTGGATATAATTAATGCTTTTCAAGAGGAATATGATGAGATTACCTTAATAACGGGTGATTTAAATTTGAGAAACAAGCAATTGGCAGCAAAAGTTAAGCTTGTCAGAATAGTTTCACCAAGACGTAATAGTACGTTTCAACGCCTCTTAACTTGGCTCATTGGCTATTTGCAAATCTTCTGGTATCTCTTGTGGCGTTCTTCAAAAGTTGAGTTGTTTATTGTGTCTAACCCGCCAATTTCTGTTTTTTTACCATTAATCTTTAACAACCCTTTTACCATTTTATTATTTGATATTTATCCTGATGCATTAGTGGAACATCATATTATAAAACCTAATTCATTAATTTTTAACACTTGGAAAAAAACTAATCAGCGTGTGTTTAAGAGAGCTAAGAAAATCATTACTCTCACAGAAGGCATGAAATCTAACGTAGTCCAATATGTGGAAGAAAAGAAGGTTACAGTAATTCCTATTTGGACAGACAATGATTTTTTCAAGCCGATTAAAAGGGATGAAAATACCTTTATTAAGGAGCATAACCTTGAGAGGAAGTTTGTGGTTATGTACTCTGGGAATTTAGGGTTTACTCATAATATCGAAGTGTTAATTGATATAGCAAATGCACTTAAAGAGGAGAGCCTAATAGTACTAATAATTGGCGAGGGAGCAAAAAAGACCATTATTCAGCAAAAAATTGATTTTATGGGACTTTCGAATTGCCTATTATTGCCATGGCAGCCTATGAGTGTACTACCTCATTCTTTGGCCTCTGCCCATATCGGTGTAGTGAGTTTAGGCAAAGAGGCATCCACATTAAGCTTGCCTAGTAAAACATTTAATCTGATGTCGGTTGGGGTGCCGATCTTGAGTATCGCTTCTACAGATTCTGAACTCGCAAACCTTATTAGCAAATATGATATTGGAGAAAATTTTGAAGATAATGATTTAAATAATATGGTAAAATTTGTTAAATCTCTCATAAGAGATAGGGATAAATACAGCATGTTATCAGAAAATTCAAAAACAACTTCCTTATTATTTACACCTGCAAATGCGAATAACTACGTGGGCTAATGTATAACAAATTAGGTAAGCCGATACTTGATTTTTTAGTGTCTTTTATGGGGCTAGTCATAATCTTTCCTTTCTTATTATTGCTAATAATTCTATTACTTATTGGGAATAGAGGTTCCCCAATTTTTATTCATGAACGGGCTGGTTATCGTGGTAAGCCATTTCGTTTGATTAAGTTTAGAACGATGAATAATAAGCGCAATGAATCAGGAAAGCTCCTGCCTGACAATGACAGGTTGACTTCCGTTGGCAAATTTGTTAGATCATTATCGTTGGATGAACTACCTCAACTTATTAATGTATTAAAGGGGGACATGAGTCTCATTGGTCCAAGGCCTTTGCCAACGAAGTACTTGCCTCGTTACAGTAAAACTCAAAATGTAAGGCATAATGTTAGGCCGGGCATTACTGGTTGGGCACAAATAAATGGCCGTAATAATATAAGTTGGGAAAAGAAGTTTGAATATGATGTGTATTATGTAGAAAATTATAACTTTAGTCTAGACATGAAAATATTATGGATGACGCTTAAGAAAGTTATTATTAGAGAGGGTATTAATACAACATCAAATAATACAATGGAAGAGTTTAAGGGAAATTAAAGAACTAATAGGATGGAAGAAAAATTTATTATTGATCTTAAAGAGGCTCTGGAAATTGAAGAGCATGAGGTGGCGTTAACAGATAAATTCCGCGACTATGAAGAGTGGGACTCACTGAATAGGCTTTCATTAATTGCCATGCTTGATGATGAATACGGAGTGCAAATAGAAAATAAAGAATTTGAAGCCTTGATTACAGTGGCAGATCTCATCAACAAGATAAAATAAGAAGCTAATGGCTAAGCTCCAATTTGATAATATTGGGATAACAGCTATGGCAGGGTGCGTCCCTGCGAATAAGATAGATAATTATCAATTTACTGAGTACTTTCCTGCTGATGTGGTAAAAGATGTTGTAGATAAAGTAGGTGTATTTGAGCGGAGAGTGGCCAATGCAGAAACGTGTGCTTCTGACTTATGTTTTGCAGCTGCAAACCGCTTAATAGAAGATAACAACATTAATAGGGATGAGATTGATGCCTTGTTTTTTATTTCACAGACCGCTGATTATCGTATGCCAGCAACAGCTATTACCTTACAGCATCGATTAGGATTACCTAGTACAACATTAGCATTTGATGTTAATTTAGGATGTTCTGGGTTTGTCTATGGGTTATCATTAGCCTATAGTTATATGCAGCAACCTGAGTTAAAAAAAGTACTGCTCTTGGATGGAGAAACGCGTACCAAGGCTTACTCTTTCAAGGATCGAACTACAGGGTTTATATTTGGTGATGCTGGTATAGCGGCTTTGATAGAAAAGAATGAATCGTTTGGTAAAAGTTTTTTTTCGTTAAACTCTGATGGTAGCAGACATGAACTAATAAAGATTGATGCTGGAGGGTATCGCAAACCAAGTACTTGTGAGACAGTAGCTGAAAAGGTGGTGGATGAACATGGGAATATTCGGTCAGAGGAGCAAGGGTATATGCAAGGTGCGGATGTATTTAATTTTGTGCTGAGAGAAGTACCAAAGGATATTAAGAAGACCTTAACCTTGGCTGAGACAGTGAAAGAAGAGATAGATTTCTTCGTTTTCCATCAAGCAAATAGTTTTATGAATCAATACCTTTCTAAGAAACTAAAGTTAGATTCGGATAAGGTACCTACTACTATCGAGAAATTTGGTAATACTTCATCGGTATCAATTCCTATTACGATGATTTCTGAATTGAAGGATAAACTCGTGGAGAATCGCAAACTTTTATTATGTGGCTTTGGGGTTGGCTTATCTTGGGCTACTGCTATTATCAATACAGACCATTGTAAAATAAGCGAAATAGTAGAAATATAATATGAGTACTAATCCATTTAGTTTAGAGAGTAAAACAATTTTAATTTCTGGAGCGAGCTCAGGTATTGGTCGTCAGTCTGCTATTTCATGTTCATTGGCAGGAGCAAGTTTGGTTTTATTGGGGAGAAATAAAAAAAGGTTAGAGGAAACGGCTAATCTTTTGGGTCCCTCTTCTTCTTGTAAAATCTATTATTTTGATTTGACTGATGAAGAGGCTGTCAATGGTTTCATAAAAAGTATAAATTCTTCATTTATAACATTGGATGGTGTTATACATGCGGCTGGTGTAAGTACAACTTTGCCCTTGCGGTTTTCTTCTTTCGATAAGCAAGAAACGATACTAAAGACCAATGTTATGGGGCCTATAAATCTTACAAAAGAGTTGATTAAGAAAAAAGGTGCTTTAATCGATGGTAGCAGTGTAATATTTATTGCTTCGATAATGGCCACGGTTGGAGAAATTGGCAAAACGCTATATGGTATTAGCAAAGGTGCTTTGGTGGCAGGCGTGAAGTCAATGGCATTGGAGTTGGCTCCCCGTAAAGTAAGAGTAAACAGCATTTCTCCTGGGGTGGTTAAAAGTCCAATGTCAGCTAGTTCAGCATATAGTAAGGATGATGAATCATTGGCTATAATAGAAAAATTGCATCCCTTAGGAATTGGAGATGTTGCTGATGTAGCCAATGCCTGTGTCTATTTATTGTCAGATGCTTCAAAATGGGTTACTGGATCAAACTTAATTATTGATGGTGGTTATACTGCAAGATAAAAATGAGGTAGAATGAAAAAAGTAATTATTATAGGGGCAGGAGGGCATGCAGCTGAGATCAGGGATTATATTATGCACTATAATAAATCTCAATCATATAACAGTATTGAAGTAATTGGATATTTAGATGATGATGAAAGTAATTATCATCATTATAATTACTCGGAACCTTATCTCGGATCAATTAAAGAATATAAATTTGATAAGAGCAAGTTCTACCTAATGGGGATAGCAAATCTTGCCTTTCGGAGAACAATTATTGAGAAATTCCTTGCAGCTGGGGCTGAATTTATAAGTTTAATTCACCCAACGGCCTTAATTTCACCGTCTGCAAAAATCGGGAAAGGAGTAGTTATCTCCCATAATGCTTCTGTTGGCCCTAAGGCTATCATAGGCGATTATTGCGTTTTAAACTCACGCTGTACCATTGGTCATGATTCTGTATTGGGTAAGTATAATTTTATAAGTCCGCAAGTAGCTATTTCAGGAAATACAATAATTGGGAATGAAAACATGTTAGGGACTAACTGCTGCACAATTCCCAGTATTAAAATTGGCAATAGAAATAAAATAGCGGCAGGAATGGTATTGTATAAATCGGTAGGTGATGGAGAAACAGTACTGTTTAGACATAAAGAGAGGCTAATTATTCGAGAAGTTGAAAAATGACATTTAGTTTGAAAGATAAAATATACCTTTCCGCCCCCCACATGGGAGGCGCAGAGCAAACTTATATTCAAGAAGCTTTTGATACAAACTGGATTTCCACGGTTGGTCCTCAAATAAATGCGTTCGAAGAAAGGCTTTCTCATTATACAAAGGCAAAATATGTCGCAGCATTGGCTTCTGGGACTTCAGCCATACATCTAGCATTAAACATTTTGGGGGTAGGACAAGGTGATACTGTAATTACTCAGTCTTTCACCTTTGCAGCATCGGCATTTCCAATTACCTATTTGGGAGCAAACCCCATCTTTATCGATTCTGAGGAGGATACTTGGAATATGGACCCCAAAGTATTAGAAAAAACTCTAGAACAAATCAATTTAACAAATCAGCAATTACCTAAAGCCATCATTCCAGTCCATTTATATGGTATGCCAGCCAAAATGGATGAGATAAAAGAAGTTGCTTCAAAATACAATATTCCTATCATTGAAGACGCTGCAGAGGCATTGGGCACTATTTATCAGCATCAACGGTGTGGTTCAATAGGCGATATGGGAATCCTTTCTTTCAACGGAAATAAAATAATCACTACGAGTGGAGGAGGAGCTTTGCTCTCAGATAATGTAGAGAACATTGAGAAAGCTGAATTTTTAGCGACACAAGCAAGAGATAATGCCCCTCATTATGAACATACTCAAATAGGCTATAACTATCGACTAGGGAATATTAATGCTGCTATTGGCTTAGGTCAAATGGAGATATTAGACGAGCGTGTGAAACGAAAAAGAGAAATCTTTGATTTCTACAAAAATGAGTTAGCTGAAATAGCTGAAATTACATTTCAACCAGAATTAACTAGTAGTTTTTCAAATCGTTGGTTAACAACTATATTAACGGGGTCATTTGAGAAACGTGAAGTAATTCGCCTAGCCTTAGAAAAAGAAAATATAGAATCTCGACCCTTATGGAAACCTATGCACTTGCAACCTGTGTTTGCAGAGGCACAGTACTTTGGAGGTACAGTATCCGAAGATTTATTTAATCGAGGTTTGTGCTTGCCTAGTGGCACGGCAATGACAGATTCAGAATTAACAAGAATTATGCAAATAATTAAGTCTCAATTTTGAGTAAACCTAAAGGTGAGAATATTGCTATCATTGGAGCTGGAGGTTTAGGGAGAGAAATTGCCAACCTCTTAAAAAGAGAGCATTCATTTGCAGGTTATTATGATGATAAACCAATTGATCAAGACTATCTGGGAACGATTGATTTAATATCAGAAAATGAATATTTGAATTATGTTGTGGCTATTGGTAACCCTCAAATCAAAAAGAAAGTCATTAGTAAACTTTCAACAATAAATCTTAATTATTCAACCCTAATAAGTCAGCATTCAGTGGTTAATCATTCTCACTTAAAAGGGGAAGGAATAATTATTTGCGATGGAGTAGTAAGCACAGTTGATATTCTAATAGGCTCGCATGTGTTACTAAACTTAAATGTCACCGTTGGTCACGATGTTAAAATCGAAGATTTTTGCTCGATTATGCCAGGTGCAAATATTTCTGGGAATGTAAGCATTGGAGAGTCCACTTTAATAGGTTCGGGAGCAGTAATTCTCCAAGGAATTAAAATTGGTAAAAATGTGAGGGTAGGAGCAGGTGCCGTAGTTACAAAAGACATTCCTGATAATACAACAGTTGTTGGGGTACCCGCTAAACCAATAACGCAATAACCAATATCACTCTCCTCCAACAATATAAACCCTCTATTTTCTTTCTCCTTCGTTTTTTGGGAGTGTACATTTTAGGCAATGTAGCCTACGGCTTATGGGTGGTTAGCTTTGGAGCTGTTGCCGATTCTTTTACACTTATGGTAGCTAATCATTCTGCTAGCGTATTAAACTTAATTGGCTTAGCAGTCACGGTGATACCATCAACTTTACTGCCCAATGCTTCATTACAGCTCGATGGTAATATTGTAGTTAATGTGTATGAGGGCTGCAATGCCATTAATGTCTCCATTTTATTTATTGCTTTTCTCTTTGCCTATAAAGGCAGTGTTAAGAACACGATTGTTTTTTCTTTGGTTGGGCTATTTAGTATCTACCTATTTAATTTACTACGAGTAGGCGGCTTGTTTTTAGTGGCACTCTATTTTCCCAACCATCTCTACTTGATGCACAAATTTGTGTTTACAGGGGTTATTTATGCCTTTGTGTTTGGGTTATGGTTTATTTGGGTAACAAGAATTAACCGCAATGGACACTAAAGTTTACGCAAGGGTCGCAAAGGTTAAGTTGGTTACTTTGCGTCCTTTGCGGTTTTCTTCAGTTAGCAAATCAATTTTCTTAGCGCCCTTTGCGGTTAAATTTCTTGAATAAACCAAGAATCTTATATTCGATAATAGCAATTACAGCACTTATTGCTTTATATATCTTCCAGCGATTTAGTTATGCCGAACTAATTTCTCCAACCTTTAACCCAAACGCCCAATTTATTATTAACCGCACCATCCGTTTTGTTTTTAACGATTTAGCGGTAATCCTCCTAATCTATGCAATTTTTAATAATAAACAACTTCTAAAAATAGCCTTTGGCATTCAATTAATTGAGATGCTGATTATTCTGCCCCTCTATTTTTATTTCAAACTCTCCCTCGAAGGGGCTTCTGAAATATCCTCTCCCTTACTTTCTTTTGTTCACCGTATTGTGGTAAACCCCATCATTATGCTTCTTTTAATTCCTGCCTTTTGGTTTCAGTCCAAGCAATCAACTATCAACCTCTAACTCTTGACTTCAAGCTTCTAACTTCAACAACATTTCTTATTTTTAATTTTATATTTCCTATATAGGTTACAAAGTGGTAATTTTGTGTATTGATGTTTATATTGCATAGCTATAATTTTTTTGATGGTATAAGTATGAAAAAATATATTCTTTCAGTTGGTTTTATTTTAATAGGATTGGTTTCCCAATCACAAATTTTTTCTGTATCTGCTGGGGGTAACTGGAATGTTGGAACTACCTGGGTGGGAGGAGTTGTACCTACCGCAACTGATATGGCCATAATAATGGGCGATGGAGCCGGAGGAGGAACAGTAAATATAACTTCAGATGTAGAAGTTGGTGATTTATATGTTGTTAATGACAATACAAATGTTTTATCAAAAGGAGGCCTTTTGTTTGCTACTTATACACTTACTATTCATGGTCAATTAAGTGGCATTCTTTTTGACTTATCTAACTTTGCTGCTCCAACAACAACAGTTATTGAAAATGATACAAGGCTAAATATAGTTTTTACAAATAATAATAGCAATACACCTAATATAACTATATGGGGGCAAGTGGCTACTTTAAGAAATGTTTCTGTTAACCCCTCATCTGCTGCAACTACAGTTATTTTTGAAGATTTAGCTATTAATGCTAGTACTATTAGTGTAGATAATGGTACACTAAGGATAAGTAATGGATTTCAGCTTGCTGATGCAACATCTTCTTCTACATTAACTGTTGCTGCAGGTAGTACTTTAGATATTGAAGGAAGTGTTGATGGTGGAGCTGCGTCCACCAATTTCAATACAGTTGAAACAGTAGGTACAGGAATTATTACCGTTAACATTAATGGTTATCTGAATTCTAATGCAATAACATTAAGCTCAGGTGGTACTTTAAATGTAACAAATAATCAACCAAATGGTTGGTGGCATAGTACATCTTCTGGGCCATCCAGTGGTACGATTGATGCCAATTCAACTGTAAATTATAATAGGCAATCAGCTCAAGGGGTTGCAGCTAGAACTTATGGGAATCTGAATATTTCCTCTTCAGGAGTAGCTGCTACAAAAACTCTATCGGGCTCTGGAACATTAACAGTGCAAGGCAATCTATCTATTGGTGGTTCTAATACGTTTGCATCAAGTAACTCCAATACAATTACAGTACAAGGTACTACTACCAATGATGGGATATGGACTGTTTCTCAACCAATTCAATTTAACGGAAGTTCAGCACAAGCAATTGGAGGTGGTTCGGCCATTACATTTAATGATAATGTAATATTTGCCAATTCGGCTGGGGTTGATTTTAACGTAGATGTAACTTTTGCTTCTACGATAACCGATAATAATAACCCTATCACCTTTACGCAGGATTTTACTTTTAGTGGAACTACTTATGATCAAGGTAGTGGAATTATAACTTTTGACGGAAACTCTCAGCAAATAGCGGGTGCAGGCGATATAAATTTTAATAATGTTACTTTAACTAATGCAACGCTTGCAAATAATGCTACTAATGCCAGTCTTTCCGGATTATTATCAATGTCTAACTCCTCTTTTGATGCAGATGGAAGTGGCTCTGGTTCTTTTACCTTAGTTTCAGATGCCAACGGTACTGCAAGTGTTGGTAATCTTACAGGCTCTACAGTAAGTGGCAATTGGACAGTGCAACGATATTTTGATGGTAGTGGTGATGTTTGGAGAAATTTTGGGGTTGCTGTTACAGGCTCTACTGTATCAGGAGATATTGCAGGAAGCGGATTTACAATAAATGGCAACGACTTAGCTCATTACGATGAAACTGAAACAGCTTTAGGAACTGTAAATGATGGTTGGGTATTACAATCAACTTTTGGAAATAGTTTATCTAACTCAAGAGGTTATTCTATGTGGACAAGAGACACTGAGATAACCAATACGGTTGATTTTACAGGTACACTTAATACGGGCAATAGAAATATGACTGTTTCCAGAACTACCGGCCCAATAAGTGTAAATGATGATGGTTGGAATTTAGTTAATAATCCTTATGCTTCAACGGTTGATTGGGATTTGATGTCTCGCAGTAATTTGAATGGTACAGTTTCCGTTTGGAATACAGCAACAAGTGCATATGATACTTGGAATGGTTCCACAGGAGGTCTGAGTAATGGATTGATTGCCTCTGGGCAATCCTTTTGGGTACATTCAACATCTGGTACGCCTACCTTAACAATTACGGAAGCTGACAAATCAACATCTTCAACATCATTTTTAAAAGTAAGCCCTCTAACTAACCATCTTATTATAAAACTTATCCAAGATGAAAAAATTGACAAAGCCTACATTCACTTTAGAGAAGATGCAACTGATGATTTTGATAATGATTTTGACGGGCTAAAACAGAAAAATGGAATTTATAATTTGTCCTCGCTTGCGGCTAGTGGTGAGAGTTTATCAATTAACTCATTATCTTTAATTAGTTGCGAAAAAACGATTAAGCTCAACATTACTAATATTAGCGAAGGAACCTATCAACTTGAGTTTAATGATATTGAATCATTTGAAACCGCTTTTAAGTTCACTCTAATAGATAATTTTTTATCTACTTCAACTACAATTGAAGAAGGGGTTTTGCACAATTTTGATATAACTGCTGATACTGCAAGCTATGGCAATGCTCGATTTGAAATTCGATTGACTACAGCAACGTTAGATACTAATGTATCGTATGAAATTACAGATGCCTGTGAAATATCTAGCTTAACCATTACTAATGCACAAAAAGGGGTTGAATATACGTTGTTGCAAAATGCTGAAAGTATTCTAACTAAGAAAGCAACCTCCTCTACATTAGTTATTCCTCTCGAAGGTGATCTTTTAGTAGAAGGATTGAATAAATTTGATTTAAGCTTGAGCAATGGGGGGTGTAGTTCTCCTGAATTGATTACAGATGCTATAGAATTTACCGTTAATGCATTACAGGAAATTAGTGCTGTCACAGATGGTGAAAGTTGTGGGAATGGGCAAGTTCTATTAAGTGCTTCTGGTGCTTTAGGTAACTCCTATTATAATTGGTACGAGTCATTTGATTCAAATAGTCCAATTCCTAATCAAAATAGCAACGAGTTTTTAACACCAGCCTTAGAATCCAGTAAATTTTATTATGTCTCAATTATAAACGAAGCAGGTTGCGAAAGTTCAGCAAGAGTAAAAGTAGCTGCATCCATTAAAACCCCTCCAAGTACAGATATACTATACCTTGAGGCTAACCCTTGTGACCTAGCTTCTAATATAACTATAACAAATGCTGAAATTGGAGCTACCTATAATTTAATGCAAAATGGACAAATTATTATTACGGAAGAGGCAACTTCAAATCAGTTAATATTGCCCTTAAATCAGCAACAAATTAACGTAGGAATTAATAAATTTGACTTAATGGTAGAATCAGATGGTTGCTCTTCAGAATTATTGAATGCAATTGAATTTGAATATTTTTCTATAAAAGAGATAGCATCTGTAACAAATGGCAAAATCTGTACTTCGGGTTCGGTTGTTTTGATTGCAGAAGGAGCAAGTAATGATGAGCATTATAATTGGTATGAAACTTTAGATGCTGTTGAACCAATTGCTGGTGAAAATGCAAATGAGTTTGTATCTCCTGAACTTGATGAATCGAAGTCATATTTTGTAAGTATTGTTAATGCAAATGGCTGTGAAAGTGTATCTAGAGTTGAAGTTGTTGCTGAAATAGTAAATCTTGAACAACCTGACATTCTTTATGTAGAAGAAGAAGCTGTAATTTCTACTGATGTTGTGGTAGATGGATACCAATGGTATAAAGATGAAGTTCAGATTGAAGATGCAACGGGTCAGTCCATCAATATTGTTGAAAGTGGAACTTATAAATTAGAAATCACATCTAATGGCTGTACCTCATTTTCAGTGAATCAAACAGTTACCATACTTGGCCTTGAGGATTTAAGGAAAATAGGAATTGGCGTATATCCCAATCCTGTAATAGATGTTTTAAATATTAAATCTAGTAAAGCAAAAATAAATTCAGTTATTATTTATGATACAAAAGGGGTTGCAGTTTTCAGGTCTGGAAAAACAATTCCTTCTGAAATTAATCTTACTAGTATAAAAAAAGGAATTTATATTATTAATATTGTTACTGATAACAAATCAATTAACTACCGATTTAGAAAACAATGAGACTTGGGCTTGTAATATTTTTTATTTTTTCATCAGTTCTATTATTTGCCCAACCAGGTGGAGGTGGGCCAGGTGGAGGTGGAGATCCTGATGTTCCGCTTGGAGGAATTGAACTTCTCATTGCTGCTGGCGCCCTATTTGGCGCAAAGAAGGCCTTAGGTAAAAAGAAGAATTCTAGGTAATTATGTTAAAAAAACTGCGGGAAATAAGAATACTGCCTCGCTGGATAATCATTGTTATAGATGCCTTTTTTATTCTTATAGCAACTTCGGTTTCCTATGTGTTAAGATTTAATTTTGATTTGGTTGCGGTAGATCGTAGTCATTATGAAGTAGGTATTCCTATTTTTATAGCTTTATCTATAATTGTTTCACTCATAACCAAAAGTTATTCTGGTATTGTTAGATATACTGGATTTCAAGATGGGCTTAGAGTTGCCTATACATTAGGAATCACATCTGCGTTGGCAGGTATATTAAATTATTTCTATTTTGCTTCATATTCTGTTGCTGCACTTCCCAACTCAATTAACTTAATCTCTTTTTTTATAAGTGTTGTTCTTTTACTTAGCTATAGATTGATAGTAAAATTTGTATTTGAATTCTTAAAAGGAAATAGAAGATCATTCAAGAAAATACTAATATTTGGTGCTGGCGAATCAGGCCAAATGGTTAATCAACTTTTTGTCAATGATCCAACAAATAAAGTGGTGGGATATTTAGAAGATGATAGAAACAAAGTAGGAAAGGTGTTGAATGGGTTGAAAATATTCAAAGGGGCTGACTTAGAAAATCTAATAAACGAAATGAGTGTTGATGAACTTATCATTTCTGTTCAGAATTTAGACTATAATCGGAAGAATGAGTTAGTTGATATTACATTTAATGCAGGGAAAAAAGTACTTCATGTCCCTCCTGTTAATAGATGGATAAAAGGAGAACTGAGTACTCGGCAAATAAGAGAAATCAATATTGAGGATTTATTAGGAAGAGATGCCATCAATTTAAATAATTATTATATAGCAAATGAAGTAGAAGGGAAAACGATACTAATTACAGGTGCTGCTGGTTCAATAGGAAGTGAAATAGTTCGTCAATTAGCAGGATATAAGCCTAAAACTATAATTTTACTTGACCAATCGGAAACAGGCATGTTTCACTTAGAACATGAGCTAAATGATTTACATGTTGTCTCCATTAATATTAATTTTGTTATTGGAGATGTGACTAATAAAGAGCGTTTAGCCTACGTTTTTGAAGAGTTTAAGCCAGAAATTGTATTTCATGCTGCGGCTTATAAGCATGTTCCTTTGATGGAAGTGAATTCTACAGAAGCTGTTTTATGTAACGTGCTAGGTACAAGATTGCTAGCAGAGTTTTCAGCTAAAAATAAGGTTGATAAGTTTATTTACATTTCAACTGATAAGGCTGTTAACCCTACCAATATTATGGGGGCTTCTAAACGAATTGGTGAAATGTTTATTCAGTCTTTGAATAATATAGCTGATCAAGGTGTTTACTCAGGGACTAAATTTATAACTACTCGATTTGGGAATGTTCTTGGGTCTAATGGGTCTGTTATTCCTTTATTTAAAAAACAAATTGCTCTTGGAGGACCAGTAACTGTTACGCATAAAGATATAACTAGATTCTTTATGACTATTCCGGAGGCCTGCCAATTGGTGTTGGAAGCAGCGGCTATGGGAAAAGGAGGAGAGATATTTATATTTGACATGGGAGAGTCAGTTAAGATTATAGATTTGGCTGAAAAGATGATTGAGCTTTCCGGATTTGAACCACATAGTGAAATTGAAATTGTTTTTACTGGCCTTAGGGACGGAGAAAAGCTGTATGAAGAATTATTGAACGATCAAGAAAATTGTACAAATACTCATCATAGTAAAATAATGATTGCAAAAATTATTGAACACTCTTTCTTAAAAATTAATAGCGCAATCGATGGGATAATTGATGTCGCAATTTCTCAAGATGAATATGAGATGGTCAAAAAGATGAAAGCCCTTGTTCCAGAATATATTAGCAACGAATCAAAATTCGCCAAGCTTGATAAAAAATCGGCTAGTTAACTTAAATATTATCTTCTTTATCTTCTTTTTCTTCCATTCTTATACTGTGTCCGTTTTGGTGCGTTTCCTCTACTTTTAGCCCCAAAAATATTGGGAGGTAGAAAATAATCAGCTCTAAAGCTAAACATAAAATACCCGTCATTTTTGTCAGAGTTTCCTCTTATTGCTCCTGCAGGTCTTACACCTCCATTAAGCTCAAATTGCTTATCACTCATGGCAGCAGCTAGAGGGTCTTCAAAAGCATCTATTCCAGGGTAAACTGTACTCATATCGTCTAAATAGTCAGTAAAAGTAAATCTATAAGTTCCAGAAACAGTAATGTTTAAAAATGGTGTTGCCATTATTTTAACACCCAACCCAATAGGAATTACAACTGTTACAGGAGAATACTTAACTTGCTCTGTTTGAAGAGCTCTTAGTGGAACCATTTTTCCTGCAGAGGGATTAGGTGATCCGTCATGATATTTAGTTGTAGAAAGTCCTTTAGGTATATAATACAAAGCACCTA
>JAMOMJ010000417.1 GCA_027067135.1 Cyclobacteriaceae bacterium | reverse complement strand
GCATTGATAATACCGTAACTTATGATGACTATAATGGAGCAATTTTGCTGGCAGACATTAATAATTGGTGCTCTGCAGATGCTGCATACTCAACAATAAATGCCACAGCTGATTTAAATAAAGGAACTTGCTGGGAAAATGGGCCAAATTATAATCGTTGGTTCAAGTTTGTAGCAACAACGCCATTTATAACCTTAGACCTTAAAGTAGGCGGTGCAGAAGGTTCTATGAGGCACCCAAATATGGCACTTTGGGAAGCAGATGGCACAACTCAAGTGGCCTGTGTGAGAAGAATTAATGCGACAACTGATGTGCAAATTTCAACTGCTTCCCTTACCATTGGTAATACCTATTACGTATCTGTTGATAATTATGTAGGATTAGGGTATCGAGGAACATTTACACTTTGTGCTGATTCAAACCCTTCTTATGATTATTTTGAAGGAGCCATCGAACTTACAGATTTAAATAACTGGTGCTCTGCAGATGCTGCATTCACAACCATTAACGGAACAAGCGACTTAAACAAAGGATCTTGTTGGGAAAATGGCACCAATTATAACCGCTGGTTTAAATTCACAGCCATTTCTTCCAACATTACAGCTCAAATGAAAGTTGCAGGAGCCGAAGGAACCCTTCGGCATCCTAATATGGCACTTTGGGCCAGTGATGGAACAACTGAGCTAGCCTGTGTAAGAAGAGTAGATGCAACAACTGACGTGAGCCTCTCCTACGGCTCATTAATTATTGGGCAAACCTATTATATCTCTTGCGACAATTATGTTGGCCTCGGTTATAGAGGAACCTTTACACTTTGTGTGAATAATATAGACCAAACTTTTTATTCCAGAGCAAGTGGAGCTTGGAACGATCCCAACACATGGTCAACCATAGGGTTTGGGGCAGCAGCAGCAGCAGATTACCCTCAAGTAGGAGATGTTGCTAACATTCAGGATAATAGTTTAACAATCACTACTAATGAAATTGCAGCAGAGGTAAATATTACTGTATCCGCAAATAATGCAGGCCTTACTCTGTCTAACGGATCATTAAATGTAGCAGGGGCATTTAACACAACAAATTCCGGCAATAACTTCAATATATCGTACACAATAGCAAATAGCACCTTAACTGTTAATAATAATTTTAATGTGAATAGAAATGGGGGAACTGCCAATATTTCTTTAAGTTCAAGTGGCTCTACATTTAATTTTAATAATGATTTTGTTGTGAACTCTACAGCTGGAGTAGGTGATAATACTTTTTCTTTTGGAACGCTATCAACTCTTGCTGTTGGTAATGATGTAATTTTAAACAATACTGGAGGCCCTAAAACAATCATCAGTATCGATAACTCTGATTTAACAATAACCAACAATCTTACTTTTATTGCTTCAACTGATAACTTGGTTGAACTTGACATCGCAAATGGAGCCAACCTCTATTTAAATAATAGTATTACGCAAGGCAGTCCGGCTTATGGCACTTTAGCAAGTACAGGAGGATCAACTATTCATTATAATAGTACAACTAACCTTCAAACTATAGCCTCCACCGCAGGTAGTGGCACAGGCGATTTAATTAATTATGAAAACTTAACCATTAATAATAGCAGGATAACAAGCCCTCAAGTAACACTTGGCGGTACAGTAACAATTACAGGAATGTTAACCTTAACTGATGGAGAAGTGCTATCTACCTCCACTAATTTGCTTACGTTAACAAGCACTGCCTCAACAACAGGAGCTTCCATTTCAAGTTTTATAAACGGCCCATTTAAGAAAATCGGCAATACTGATTTCGAATTTCCAATGGGAGATGCCAATTTCTGGCAACCTATTTCCATTGCAAATTTAACGGGTGATGTGGCTACTGAATTTACTGCTGAATATGCAGAAGAACTTCCTATTGATAATTTAAACCTTAAGACATTAGATCCTAATGGTGATTTAAACAATATAAGTGGGCTAGAATATTGGAATTTGATTAATACAGGAACTGTTTCCAACGCTGATGTTACGCTGTTTTGGAAAGATCAAACCCGTAGCGATATTGATAATGCAGCTGATCTACAGGTCGCTCATTATACAGGGAGCGAATGGGAAAATTTAGGACAATCATCTATAAATTTTACAGACCCGGGTTCTATTACTGTGGTAGGCGTTTCTAGCTTTAGCCCGTTTA
>JAMOMJ010000416.1 GCA_027067135.1 Cyclobacteriaceae bacterium | reverse complement strand
TGGTTCTTTAAGTTCAGCAATAAACGTATTACCTGTAGAATTATTAAACTTTAGTGCAGCACAATCTATTTATAGTATTGACATAACCTGGGAAACGGCATCGGAAATAAATAATGATTATTTCGAAATTCAAAAATCATCGGATGGTGAATTATTCGAAGTTATTGGAAATGTTAAAGGTAATGGAAACTCAACATCCAACCTGAAATATAAATTTACTGACACTTCTCCTGAAAAAGGCTTACAATACTACCGCTTAAAGCAGGTAGATTTTAACGGAGCATACGAATATTCAGATGTTATTTTGATAAGGTCAACCATTAACTTTTCAGCTCAACTACCAATTATATATCCTAACCCCAGCACTGGCGAGTTTGTTACTCTTGTTATAGCTAATGGAGAAGAAGTATATAGTGTTTTTGTATATGATGAGAAAGGAAGTTCTAAAAAAGTATCATTTATAAAAAATAAACCATCGCAATATGGCATAAATCTAATGGAAGTTTCAAAAGGATTAAAGTTTGTAAAAATAATTACAAATAAGGCCACCTATAACAAGAAGATTATAAAGAAATAACCCATCTACTGCTTAGTATAATTCAATTTAAACAAAATATATTTTTATTACTGCTTACTTTTTTGATTGAAAAGGTATATTTACATAATAAACCTTTTATAATCAAAACCAATGAAAACCGCCTACTTATTTGTTAAGGTATTTGGATTACTTTTAGTTTTAACTCCTACAATATCTTATGGGCAGCAAGATGCCTTAATTACCCAATATATGTTTAACCAGTTGGCATTTAACCCTTCTTATGCTGGCATTAATAATAATACAAATGTTTCGCTAAACTCCAGGTTTCAATGGAGTCAGTTTGAGGGGAGCCCAACCTCCACTTTTTTTAGTGGGTCAACCTCAATACTTAACGGAAAAGTGGGGTTAGGCACATCACTAATTTTTGATCAATTAGGATCAACAAAAAATACACAAGCTCAAATAAGCTATTCCTATAAAATCCAATCAGCTGATAAAACCTTTTCCTTTGGATTGCAAACAGGCATCTTAAATGTTAGAGTAGATGATGAGGCACTTAATTTAAAAGTGGCTGACGACCCATTTTTTCAAGGCACAGTAGAGTCGGCAACTAAAGTTAATTTTGGAGCAGGAATTTCTTTAATGAGCGATTCTTATTTTTTCGGTATCTCAGTACCACGCCTAATCAATAGCAAATTTGAATCTGGCAATGTAAATATGGTGTATCAAAGGCATTTTTACTTTTCAGGAGCTTATATTATTCAAGCATCGCCTACAGTTAAGTTAAAACCAATGGTTTTAATTAAAGGTGTTAAAGGGGCTCCCCTATCTATAGACATTAATCTGAGTGCTTTATTACTTAATAAATTATGGGTTGGGGCTTTTATTCGAAATCTTAATTCTTTTGGAGGCATGGTTCAGTTTGAATTTATGGAAGCCTACAAAATAGGCTATTCATACGAACTACTTGGTAAAAGCTTAACGGGCAATCGTTTACCCACGAATGAGATAATGCTAAGTGCCGACCTTGCCATATTTAGCCATCAATCAGTTTTCCAACGTTTCTTTTAACTAATTAAAATGCAAAACAGAATATTTACCTTTATTAGCTTGTTTTTAATATTTAGTACTACCCTAAGTGCTCAGTTTATAACCACTTGGAAAACAGACAACCCTGGTAGTTCTAATGACAACCAAATAACCATACCAATTAATGGTGGAGGATATAATTATAATGTAGATTGGGGCGATGGTTCTTCCGACTCCAACCTTAGCTTGGAGCACACACACACGTATGCAGCATCAGGAATATACACGGTAATAATAACAGGGACTTTCCCACAAATTTATTTTAACGGTGGTGGTTTTTTTGGGGACAATACAGATTTTGAAAAAATACTCACCATTGAAAACTGGGGAACCAACCCTTGGATTTCTATGGCCAATGCATTTAGCGGGTGTAAAAATTTAACTATTAATGCTACTGATGCCCCAAACTTATTTCTTGCTTTTGATTTAAGCTATATGTTTAGAGAAGCCAGCTCCCTTAATGCAGATTTAAGCAGTTGGAATGTTAGTAATGTAGAATTATTTAACGGTATGTTTAGAGAAGCCACTTCTTTTAATGGCAATATAACTAATTGGGATGTTAGCGGTGCTGAAGAAATGAAAGAAATGTTCTTTTTTGCCTCTTCTTTTAACCAAGATATAAGTCAATGGCATACTGAAAATGTAAATACAATGGAGTTAATGTTTGCAGGAGCCACAGTATTTAACCAAGATATAAGCTTCAAATTGGCTACAGGTGCATGGAACACGGGTAGTGTAACCAATATGAATCAAATGTTAGCTGGTACCGAAGATTTTGACCAGCCCATAGGGAATTGGAATACTGCTAGCGTAACAAATATAGCGGCCATATTTTCTAGTGCCCATACCTTTAACCAAGATGTTTCTGGGTGGGACATAAGTGGTGTAAATGACCCAAGCGGATTAAGTGGCCTTTTTAGAGATGCAACTTCCTTTAATCAGGATTTATCTGCGTGGGGTGTAGCCATTGGAGGAATTACTAATTTAAGTGAAATGTTTAAAGGTGCTACAGCATTTGATCAGGATTTAAGTGGGTGGGATGTGAGCAATGTAAGCAACTTTCATAGCATGTTTAAAGACAATACTGGTTTTAATCAAAACATATCTACTTGGAATTTAGGTAGCGCTTTTGATTTGCGCCTTATGTTCGATGGTGCTTCTGCCTTTAACCAAAATTTAGGTAACTGGGATATAAGCAATATAAATTCGTTGGCTAATTTTTTCAGATACTCAGGAATGTCTATTGATAGTTATGACGAAACATTAATTGGCTGGGCAGGGCAAACTGTGCAAAGTAATGTGGACTTAGGCGCAGAGCACCTTTCGTATTGTGCAGGATCTGCTGCTAGAGCATCACTCATTGTGCAAGGATGGACAATTACAGATGCCGGCCAAGGTTGTATAAGTGTATATAAAGGCAACGATACAACTGGGTCTGAAATTATTAATGCCCAAGTGCAACCCTTTGATTTTGGCTCTATAAACCAAGGAGCTAGTAAAACGTTTAGCTTTACGATTGACAATAACACAGGGTCTGACTTATCAAACTTTATTGGAAATATAACCACTAATACAGGTACTGCTTTTAGTCTATTAACTCCTCCTACCCTGCCAACAACGTTAAATACGGGTAGCCCAATTACGCTAACAATTGAATTAACAAACCCAGCTCCAGGATCTTTTACAGAAACAGTTACCTTTTATTACGATACCTATACAGCAAGTACAGAACAATTTACTTTTACAATAACTGGTGTAGTTACAAGTGGCCCTGAACCTAAAATTGCAGTATTTGAAGGAAACATAAATGGCACACCAATAATTAGTTCTGGCACTTTCCTTGTTGGAGAAGCAAACAGAGATGCACCCCTCCCTCCAACGAATCAAATAATAATTGAAAATAAAGGTTCTGCCGACCTCAACATTTTTGACATAACATTGCCAGGGTCTGAATTTTCTTATACAGCTCCTACTTCCCCATTTATTATACCCGTAAATAACAGTCAAACCATTGATCTTTTCTTAGATACGTCAACAGGAGGGAGTTTTTCTGATTTACTTACTATCGGAAGCAATGACTATACAGATCCAGATTTTGAAATAACACTAAACG
>JAMOMJ010000415.1 GCA_027067135.1 Cyclobacteriaceae bacterium | reverse complement strand
GGTTTGATTTTGTTGGTTTAAAATGGAATAGGGCGTAGGTTTGTTATTCTGTTTTTCTTCGTTGTAGTTTGCTCCGTCCACCTGGTTTTACAGTCATCAGCTAACAAGCCCATTAAAAATTGACCAACCTACTCAGGGTTTCTTTTCAGCGTTCATCATATGCTATAGTTTTGTTTTTAAAGATGCTCTCTGCCAGTTTTCCGGTGGTCAATTTATGGGGGCGTTAGGCTAAAAAAAGAAAAGGTGCATCAAATGAATGTTGTGGTTCTAGGTGGAGGTGTTGCAGGTATTAGTAGTGCAATAGCTCTAAAGAAAAAAGGTTTTAATGTTACAGTTTATGAGCGTCACGAATCAGAAACAAACATTGGTGCGGGTATCGTAGTTTGGCCAAATGCAGCGTATATTTTAGATAAACTTGGTGTTTTAAATGAGATAAAAGCTGTATCAGGTTATCCTTCCAGTATGCAACGCATCTCAAGCGAAGGAGATAGTTTAGGCTCAATCAATATTAAATCCATTAATAAAATAATGGGGTATCCTAGCCTTTCTATCCTCCGTAAAGACTTTCAAAACATTCTAATTAAAAAACTAAAAACACTAGGTGTTTCGGTTAAGTACGGTCATACCGTGAGTAAATTAGAAACTAATAAATATAATAAAGTGCAAGTTCATTTTACCAATGGCATTGATATAACAGCTGATATTGTCATTGGAGCTGATGGGCGAATGACATCCCTTGCTAGGGAATATGTAAACGGTGAAAATATCCCTGTTTATCAAGGTTTCATTAATTGGATTGGTGTTTTTGAGTCTGATACTAAAGTGTTTAAGGAAATAGAGGTTAAAGATTATTGGGGTACAGGTGAGAGGTTTGGTATTGTGCCAGTTTCAGAAAATAAAGCGTATTGGGCTGGAGGTATAGCTTCAAAAAACACCAACGAGAGAAACCCTGAAAACTATAAAACAGAATTAAAGTCTATATTTTCAAGTTGGTCTAACACCATAGAAAAAGTGATTACGGAAACACCAGTAGAAAAAATTAATAAAATATATGTTCATGATCATAATCCCATAGAAAAGTGGCACAAAAATAATTTAATCGTTATTGGTGACGCATCTCATGCACCATTACCAACATCAGGACAAGGAGCCTGCCAAGCCCTAGAAGATGCGTGGTATCTTGCAGAGTGTCTTATTAAAAATAATACAAATATTGAAAATGCCTTTGTTAAATTCACCGAACTTCGGTATGAAAAAACTAAAAGTATAATATTTGCAGGGCGTAACTTAGCTTCTACGCTCTTTAATCCTGATGCAGAGTTCTGTAGAATTCGTAATGAAAATAGTAAAAAAACAGACTATTCAATGGTGTCAGTTTCCATGGCAGAATTTTGGGGGCAGAATATGCAACTTGAATTCAGCCCAAATTAAAAAAGCCTAACAAGTCGTGCAAATTGACCAATAACTCAGGGCTTCTTATGTGGCATTCGCTACCGCTCAAGCTTGCCACACAAGCTCCCCTGAGTTATGGTCAATTTAACGAGGCGTTAGGTTATAGAAAAGCACAGACAAATTATTCTTCTCGTACAAAGTGCCAAAAGTGGGGGAATGTGATATAAAAATCTTTTACTCCTATAAAATTCTATAAATAATGACAAAAAGAATAAAACAACATCAACTAGAAGATACATCGCGTTATAAATATGGACTGACATTGCCCGCCCATTGGGTTTTTCGTGATAAAGACAAAGATTATGGTATTGATGGTGAAGTAGAAATATTTGATAAAGATAATATTGCTACAGGCTTAGTCTATTGGGTGCAATTAAAAGCAACTGAATCAAAGAAAGAACCAACAATCAAAAGTATTGATATAAAGTTGGATACTTTGAAGTATTACAAACGCTTGGATATACCCGTTCTAATAGTCAGATATTCGTCACATAAAGATATTTTCTATACCAAATGGGCGCACGAGATTGACCCTTTTTATGCTAAAGAAAATGCTAAGACAATGCGTGTAAAATTTGAAGATTCAGACCTTTGGAATGAAAATACCTCAAAAAAAATAGAAACATACCTGTATAAATTAAAAGCTCTATATGTTGGTGCATTATCCCTTCCAATTGATATAGAAATAACTTTTGGAACAGATAACTTATGTGGTGTAGGAACAGGAGTTTTGTTGTCAAAGATCAGATCAGAACTAAAAACTTATAAGGAACTGTTAAGACTTAAAACTGATAAAGAAAAGGCTATTGTAAATATATTTATTGATAAAAAAGTGCTAAAAATTGGAATCTTATCTGTAGCAGGAAGTACGTTTCATAGTGTTGGCTTAATGGACAAAGCAAGCTTGCCAGAAGAATTGATTAAGGATATTTTATTAGGTGTGGCTGGGGCGGCAATACAGTTAGGTTATAATGACCTAGCTGGAAAGATTGTATTTTCACAAGATATTTCCCAGCACTTGATTGCTAAGCCTGAAATCATGAATCACTTAGTATCAGGTCTTTTAGTATCAAACTATTTTGATGAAACTTTAGATTTAGTAAATGAAATTTCTGATAAAGACGATAGTAATTTATTAGAAATGATAGCAAGTGCAGGCGTATTATTCTCTGGGAAAAGAGAAAGCAAATATAATTCTATAGAAAACTTTCTAATTAAAAATACCGAAAGATCTAAAGCAAGAAATAACAGGCTGTATGGACTTTCGATGTATAATTTAGGCAACTTTTACCGAGGTTCAGAAGATCTAAAAAAAGCTTGTAAATGTTATTTAATAGCAAGGAGATATGAAAATAAATATTATAATCAAGACTATTTTTTTTACGAGCTTGCCGGAATATTATTTGATTTAGGAAAGTATAAGTTTTCTAGAAATTTTTATAAAAGAGCAATAGATTTAGGAAGCAGTGAAGAACTAAGACCACAGTATGCGGATGCCTTAATGTTTTCAGGTGAATATCAAGCTTCGCTTGATTTATTTGATGAATATCTAACAGATACAAACTCTGATGTGGCAGGATGGCATTTAAAAGAAATGAGCTTACAAATGTTGATTGATAGATTTGGTATGAAAGAACAAACTCGACAAGCTTCCCTTGCTATAACTTGTGCAGATATACCAAATGATGAGAGTAATATTGAGGAAGGATTACAAAAAGCTCTTGAGTATGACCTATTGTGTGGTCTTGCATGGTTTAACATAGGTCAACTAAAGTTTAATCAAGGTGAAATAGAAGAGGCATCCTTTTGTTTTATGATATGTTCATTGGTTCAACCTTGGGATATTGAAGCTTGGGTAAACGCGACAGTTTTAAGTTTTAATTCTGAAGTTCCTATGGGAGTTCTAGTATTTATTATTCAGGCAGCTTATTTTGTTAATAGAGACGAATACTTAGATGAACTTTATAAGAAACTTGGAGAGCAATGTAAAGCAGAAAAATACAATGATTTAACTTCTATCATTGAAGAGATAATTACATCACGAAATGAAGTAGAACACCCACCTAAATTGAGGCTTCTAGATGATGATGGAAAATTTAAGGATATTTCAGAATTCAAAAAAACCTAACAATGCATTTAAAACAAGGACTTACCTAAGTTGGGCTTCTTGTTTTAAGGTTTGTGGTTTTGTTTAGCTTCGTGCTGAAGTTGGCTTCAGTTTGGTCAAATCGGCAAGCCCTTTAATGCGGCGTTAGGTTAAACAAGTACCAGATTTACATCTTACAAAAGCGTGCAAAAGTGGGGGGGTGTACTTTAAACTGAACAAAAATTGTTTCTTAATCGTAGTAGACTTAGCCACTATGAAAGTAACAATGGATAACTAAACCAAATAAATATTTTTATTTCTTTTTAGATCCGTATGGTTCATTGTGATTTGAAAATTTACTTTTTGAATAGCAAAACAAATATTTATCCGTTTCAACAGTTCGATTTGGTCTTTTATTATCAGATGACTTAGTTTTTTTAGAATAGACCATTTTGGGAGAACGTTCTTCTACATATGACATAATAAAATTCCTTTAACTTTACGCTTTAGCTAACAAGGGAGTAGATTTTTCAATTATTGCTTGAAGTTTTGTATCATCAATTTTTTCAAGTAAAGATGTCCAAACTTCAGACTTATCGAAATAATTAATTCTATCTACCATGTATAATGACAACCAATCTGCAACAATATAACCAATATCCACATCTATTTTTTTATCAAAAAAATCAATGTCCCTATGATCAAAACATAGAAAACCATAAGTGTGCTTATCGTAGCTCTCATTGAAGCCTAGCTTCTTTTTGCACGTTTCACTTAAGTTATTATTAAGTAGAGTCATTGGAACTATCAATGTTGATTTATAACATGACTCTTTCATCGGAACTCGTCTTTTTCCTGTATCCCAGCATTCAACCCACCTAGGATCATCACAAGATTTCCTAAACTTATTTATTCGTTTTAAAAAATTTGATGGCGGAGTGTAGCGACTTACCTTATTTTTGTCTATTCTTTTATTCTTGTATCGCTCATCTTTAACAGCTTGTGGAATATTATTCTCAATGAAATATTCACCACTATCATCTATTTTCCAAAAACCCGTATTCTCTTTTAATGGGTATGATGACCACTTTTTATCATAGTCACCAGCACGATATAGGTCATATATCTCGTCACCTCTTCGTGCTTTTATGCAAATACGAACCTCACAATCTTGGGTGTTTCTTCCCGTCAAATCATAGTATTCTTTAAGAAATAATGTAGCTTCTCTATACGCAATATCAACTTGTTGACTTGCATATACAAGTATTTCTCTAGCCATTTCTAGTAGCTTTTCTTCACTTTCACCCTTATCAATAGCTATTCTTATTGCCTTGTGTTTTGATGAAACCACAATAGAATAATCCACATAATGACCTTGAAAGAAACATACTACTCCTTTAATTAAAGAAGTTATTTTAGTTCCTGAGTCTTTCCCAACCTTAATATTGGGGCTTAGTTTTATAGTGGGGTTAAACATAGCTATTTAAAGTAATTTCTCTTGTGTAGGTGGTTTTTTTATTCCATTAGCAAAGTCAACAATTAGGTCTTTTTGATCCTCTGGATAGACTCTCCACCCATTGCTTTCCAGCCTACTAGGTTGTGGTATTTTCTCTGATTCATACCAACGGACAATTGTCTGCTTCGATTTCCCAGCCAAATCGGCAACTTCTTTTACGGTAAAGTAATTAATATTTTTTATCAAATAGCTCATTTGGATTGTATGGTATGTAGGTAGATCATGAGTATACAAGGTATATCAAAATATATCTATAGTAACCATACTACCTCATATATACCTAAATAGGATGATTCTGTTTAGGGTCTGAGATCGAAAAATATGAAAGCGAGATTTTTAATATCTCTAGTGGAGTAAACATACAGTCAAGACATTAGAATTAAGCACGAAAACTACAGATTATTCTATATATCGTATGTAATAAATAAAACAAACACTACTGAGTTTGCTTTTTGTTCGTTTTAGCCTTATATTGGAGGCTTCATAATATATTTAATGAAAGAGAAAGATATGGGAATTAAAAAAGGTCCAAAAAGAATTGCTAAATCAACTGGGAAACCAGATAGACGTCAACGAGATAATAAAAAAACTCCTGGGAACACGCGATCACTAAAGCCTCATAAACATAAAAAAGGTGATTGACTAATTCAGAAAATGAAACCTAACAAGTTGCTTAACTACGGACTTGCCTTAAGCAGGGCTTCTGGTTTGCGCTTTGTGGCTTCGGTAAGTTATGATTTTAGTTTACGGCTTGTGGTTTCAAATCGGCAAGCCCGTTAGCAAGGCGTTGGATTACTACAATATTTTTTATCTTCAATTCACCGTTATTCTAGCCTTATTCTTTCTCCCTTATTTTGGTGTGTTTAGTAGAGCTAGTCGCAAGTAAATAAATCCGTTTTGTAGCAAAC
>JAMOMJ010000414.1 GCA_027067135.1 Cyclobacteriaceae bacterium | reverse complement strand
GACCCAACTCGCTATAAACTTACCACAGAAGAAGGTCGTGAATTTATTATTGACCAAAAAGAAGGCATTCGTGAAATATACGAGCCAGAAGGTGGTAACCGTATCACCATCACTCAAGCAGGTATTACACACTCTGCAGGGCCAACGGTTGATTTTGAACGCGATGCACAAGACCGCATAACAAAAATCACCAGCTCTAACGGCCAAAGCCTAAAATACAGCTATGATGCAATAGGTAACCTAACTACCTTCACTAATCGTGCAGATGAGACAACAAATTTTAGTTACCTCAACAATGTCAACCTACCGCATTACCTTGAAGACATCACAGACCCGCGTGGCATTCGAGTGGCGCGTAATGAATATGATGATAATGGTCGTTTAACTGCACATATCGATGCTGATGGTAATCGCATTGAATACACTCACGATATCACAGGGCGAACAGAAACGATTAAAAATCGCCTAGGGAATAGTACAACCTATATCTATGACGAACGTGGCAACATACTGTCAGAAACTAATGCGATAGGTGAAACCATCACCCACGGCTATGACAAATACGGCAATGAACTCAGCACAACCGATGCATTAGGTAATACACAAAGCCGAACATTAGATAATATTGGTAACCCCATCTCGGAAACGGATGCACTAGGTAATACCTCAACTAGCACCTACGGGGTCTTCAACCAATACACCAGTGAAACCGATGCACTGGGTAGAACGGTTATTGATAACTTTTATGATAATGCTGATTTAGGGACAGGCGTTCCCCTTTTTCCTGGCCCACTTACAAGAATCACAGATGCACTAGGCAATAAAATAACCCTAGGCTACACCAGTGCAGGCATTAACCGCATTACCGATGTAGCAGGCAACATCGCCCGCACAGAATACAACGGCGCAGGTTTTGTAACCGCCAGCATAGATGCATTAGGAAACCGCACAGACTACACCGTAGACAGCATGGGCAACCGCCTAACCGAAACCACAAAACGCACCGATGAAAATGGGCTAGAACAAACCCTAACGACTACACACGTTTACGATGCCAAAGATAACCTAATCCAAAGCACAGATGCCAATGGCAATATCACTAAAACCACTTACAATGCCATTAATAAAATCATCGAAGAAACCGATGCAACGGGTAATAAAACGACCTACAGCTACGACAATAGTGGCAATAAAGTCAAAACCACCTATGCAGATGGCACCAGTGAAACCATTAGCTATGATGCTGAAAACAACAAACTTAGTGATACCGACCGTTTAGGTAGAACCACAAAATATGTGTATGACAAGGTTAATCGTTTAATAGAAACCACCCTACCCGACGAAACACTGGCAGATGAGAGTGATAACCCTATCATCCAAACACAATACGATGCCGCAGGCAGAGTTAGCGCAGAGATAGATGCTAAAGGCAATAAAACCAGCTACGGTTATGATGCCGCAGGTAGGCGCACCAGCGTGAGCGATGCAGATGGCAATACCAGCACCTATGCCTATGATGCGGTAGGCAACCAAACAAGCTTTAGCGATGCCAAAGGCAACACCACAAGCTATGAATACGATGCATTAGACAGACGCACCAAAACTACCTATCCCGATGGCACGAGCAAACAAATCGGCTATGACAAACTGGGCAGAAAAATCAGCGAAACCGACCAAGCGGGCATAACCACACAATACGCCTATGATGCACTGGGCAGGCTCATAACCGTCACCGATGCACAGGGCAATAAAACGCTTTACGCCTATGACGAACAAGGCAATAAAATCAGCCAAACGGATGCCGAAGGTCGCATTACAAAGTGGGCGTATGACAACTTAGGCAGACAAACCAGCCGTACCCTACCGATGGGTCAAACTGAAACCTTTAGCTACGATGCCAATGGAAATCTAAGTAGTAAAACGGATTTTAATGGGCAGACTACTACCTTTGTTTACAATGTTAATAATCGCCTAACAAAAACTAGCTACGCTGATGGGCAGATTGATGAGGTGGTTTATGATGCAGTTGGTAATCGCACTAGTGCAAAAAACAGCCAAGGTACACAGGGCTTTGTTTATGATGCTCAAAACCGCCTGATAAAAGAGACGCAAACAAACGGCTTTATCGCTGAATATGCGTATGATAAAAACGGCAATCGTATTACGGTTAAAACAACGGTTGATGCTGTGGTTGATACGGCGACTTATACCTTTGATGCGCTCAATCGCTTAGCCACTGCGACTGAAAAAGGCAACGCCACCACCTATGCTTATGACAAAAACGGCAATCAAACCCGTATTACGTATGCCAATGGTGATGTTACAAATCATGCTTATGACAGCCTGAACCGAATCACCAAAACAGAAACGAAAGGCAGTGATAGCACGCTTAAAACCCGTTTTGTTTACACCTTAGCTGATACAGGTCAAAGAACCAAAGTCGTCGAACTTGATGGCACAGAAACAAACTATAGCTATGATAATCTCTACCGATTAACGGGTGTAACAATCAGCAATCACCCTGTTTTTGTGGATAGAACGGTTAGTTTTGTTTACGACAAGGTGGGCAATAAAACCCAACAGACGGTTGATGGCACAAGCGTTAATTATAGCTATGACGATAACGACCGCCCCACCAATCAGGGCAGTATTGTTTATACCTATGATGCCAACGGCAATACCTTAAGCAAAACCAATAACGTGGTGCAAACGCTTTATCAATACAACGATAAAGATAAAATGATCGAGGTGATCACCTCAGAGAATGGCACGGCAACCGATACCGTCAGCTATCAATACGATATTGATGGCATCCGAAACCAAAAGAGCGATGATGGCGTAATCACCCATTATCTGGTTGATAAAAACCGCCCTTATGCACAGGTGTTAAAAGAAACCGATAGCACCAATCAGATTATCACCAGCTATCTCTATGGCGATGATTTAATTAAACAAACAAAAGCCTCAAATGATAGTTATTATCTGTATGACGCGCAGGGTTCAGTAAGGGCATTAAGCAATGCCAGTGGAAGCATCACCGATACGTTTGATTACAGTGCCTACGGCATCATCATCGACCGAACAGGCGCAACCGATAATAGCTATTTGTATGCGGGAGAGCAGTTTGATGAAAACCTTGGGCAGTATTATTTAAGGGCGAGGTATTATGATGCTGGGCGTGGGTTTACGCAGATGGACTCGTGGATGGGGTCTGGGTTTAATCCGATTACGCTGAATAAGTATGTTTATGGTAATGCGAATCCTGTCATGTTTACTGATCCTACGGGTAATTTCTCTTTGGGGAGCTTAAGCGCAGGTATAAATATTTCTGCAACATTGGGGAATATTGCAAGAGCAACTTATACAGTTGGGAGAGGGACAGGTGCTAGTGTATCGGTTGTTTGGCACATGATGGGTCGGTTAGCTGTTAGTAGCTTAAAGCCAATTTTTAGTGCTGTTGGTCGAATGCATCTACGCAAGGCTACGGGACGAAAGATAACTTCTATTGATAAATTTAAAAGATTCTTTATGTCTCCTACTAAAAAACATCCGAATGTAAATTGGGGGCCAATTGGTCGTTTCCTTAAAAAAGGATTTCCTAGTGCAAAGTGGGAACAGCATCATGTTGCTATTCAAGCTAAATGGTTTAGGCCTGGCAGTCCTAGCCAATGGTATCCAAGAGACTATTATGCAAATCTAGGTTTGCAAAGACTTGGTAATGCAGGATTTAATTTAATGTCTATTCCAAGGGGATTGAATAATGCACTGGGAAGAAGTAAAGCTGGTACTGCTGGCTTGGCTATTGGGTCGTATGGAATTGTTGGATACGCTGTTTATAAGATTCTAAATGGTGCAGAAAGTGAATAATAATAAAATGTATTACTTCGACACAGATACTGATGTGAGGCTTGGTGATAAGATTACCTATAGAAGGCTGTTATTTAACTGGAAGAAAGACCTAGGAACAGTAGTCTATGTACCTGGGCAATCACCTATAAATCAGAGTATGGAATATGGTGATGTGAAAGAATGGGCGTTTATATTAGACAATGATCCTAACTCACCCTTGTCAGCCGGATACTTCCCACAAGAAGAAAAGTATGTAAGCAAGAGGATTCAATTTCTTTCTAGAGGAAATGCTATAAATAGTATTTCTGAAGATGACGAACTATTGTAAATAAGTGATAGCACAGGCGCAATCACGGATACCTATGCCTATGAAGTCTTTGGCGAAGTGCTGAACCAAACAGGCACAACGATTAATGATTATTTATTTGCAGGTGAGCAGTTTGACCGAAACCTTGGACAGAGTTATTTACGGGCGCGGTATTATGATCCTACTATAGGGCGATTTACCCAGATGGATACGTGGATGGGGAATAGTAGTGATCCTGTTACGCTTCATAAGTATCTTTATGCGAATGCGAATCCCGTTATGTTTACTGATCCTACGGGAAATTTTGGATTATCTGAGGTTTCTGTTGTAAATAATATTGTTGGTGTGCTTGCTAATATGCAGGTTAATAATGCATTTAATGTATTTGAAATTAGGGGGGTAGATGATCCTAATATTGACTCAGCTAGAACAGCAACATTTTTACTGTCTTTGGCATCAATTAGTGGTGCAGGAAAAAGTCTTTCAAATATTGTTTCAAGAACATTTTCTTCTCTCAAAAGTGGGGCACGCTTTAAGACATTGAGTCGAGGGCTGTTTGGGAGTGTTGCTTCTGTAAAGCCAAGATCATTAGATAAACTAAGTCCAGCTATAGGTAAGTTTACAATTACAGCGAGCAATATAGGGAGTTTGACGCAAGGTGTTGTTTATAACTATGTTATAACAGAATCAAACAAATTGGTTGTTTCCCCTAGAGGAAATAAAAAGAGCGGTCAGAAACATACTCAGTTAACTGGTGGCGCACCTGCAAAAGCCGCTGGTGAAATTTTTGTGAATAGTAAGGGGGCAGTGTCAATTAATAATCAAAGTGGACGCTATCGGGCACAAAATGGTAGCTCGGTAAAACGTGTAAAAGCTATGTTTTCTCTCATGGGTATTTCTGCGAAAATTGTTGGTGGAGCTTTTTAATAGGTGTATATATGAACGATTGGATAGAGCAGGTTGATTTTGCTTGGGTAGGTAAAGACTCAAATGATGCTATAGGAATGTTTTATGTACCTTCTGACTTTGTTACGAATAACATAAAAAACATTTATTCTTTTAGTAAATACAATGAATTAACAAGTTTCATTATTGATGAGTTGCCTGAAATTTCTGAATGTAAAAATCTATATTCAAGCAATTTTAAGCAAGATATATTAAAAGGTTTATATGTTTTTGAGTATAAGAATGGATTGTATGAAAAAAAAGGTGAGCCAGTGATTGAACTTCACGTATCTAAATTAAAGGAGTTTAAAAGCTTAATTATAAGTTTGCCCACTTGTCACTTTTTTAATGATAAGGAAGTTATTCAAACGCTGTAGCGCGGTAGGTTAGATAAGGAACGCCATCTAACAATACTCGAATAAAAACAACCATTTAAAAGCAGATTCAAAGTAAAATAAAGCCAAATAATTTGATTTTTTGAAGTAAAAATCTCTAAAAGATAAGCCACCCCCCCTCTTTTTCGATGTTTTGTAACTCAAAAAAGCCTAAATCAACTTACAAAACAGCGAAAAACAAGGGGGGTGGATATGAAAAACATCCATAATCAGCCTCTATATTTAAAAAGGAGCGGTGCCGTTAATTATTGGGTAAATTAAAAGCAATCTTATGCAAAATACCTTCGGTTCTCTTTTATTTCTCTTGCTGATTATTTCGGTAAACCATGCTTCTGCTACTTTTGGTAATCGTACAGACTACACCGTAGGCAGTATGGGCAATAAACTAATATTAGGGAGCTTGGTCAAGCTCATATTTCTTAATACGGTATCGTAGTTGTCTAAACGTCATGCCTAAGCTCTTGGCTGCAGC
>JAMOMJ010000413.1 GCA_027067135.1 Cyclobacteriaceae bacterium | reverse complement strand
TTAATCAATATGCCTTAAAATCAAAATTGTATTTAAAAGGGATTAAAGCTGCTTTTGATGAACTTAATAACATCAAAAAAGGAGTGCAATTAGAGCTGGATTTCTAACTTTTGCGTAACATCAGTTATTACGTTTTGAGACAGACGATATAGGCATATAAGTGCTCTCATAACCAATGGATGAAATTTTTAAAGTGCTGTTAGCATACTTATTGGGTAGCACCAACCGAAAAGCACCAAACTCATTGGTTATAGTGCCAATACTTGTGTTATTAAGGATAACATGCGCATACGGTATGGGTTCTAAGGTTTTCCTGCTTATTACTTTGCCACTAATTTTAATAATTTCAGGATTTTGAGCACTCAGTAAAAAAGCTTGAACAATTAAAAAATAAGTTATAATAAATTTCATCACTTTATAAAAAACAGACTATTGAAACTAATCTTTTAACAATAATCAATCCAGTAATATTCAGTCCTTGATTTAACTAAGGCTAAGGCTTAGCACGGGTATAAAAAGCGGCATAGTAGAGATTCTATTATTGCTCAAAGTTCTTGAAAAAAATAACTCTGAACAGGGTTAGAAGTGCCTATTGTTGGTAACTGTAATGCCCAATAATGCGAAAATCAAATAAACAGTCGGCCAGCACCTGGCCTCCACCTATATTATGCACAATTAAATAGCGTTTACCATCTGATGATTTACGGTTTACTACTAGCCCGATATGCGTAATGGCTCCCCCCAGATTCCAGCACACAATATCTCCCGGTTGGTAGTCATCAGCATTTCTGCTCATAGTTTTCACGACACCATGCCTCTCAAAAAAAGTCATAAGATTAGGTACTCGTCTGTGGTCAATATTTTTGTCGGTTTTAGATAAGCCCCAAATTTTTGGGTAGAGGTTAAAATGTGCCAACATATCTTCATGTACTTCTTTTTGTAAGTCAATACCTAGTTTTCTATAAGCACGTATAATCACATCGGTACATACCCCTTTATTGGAGGGCACATCGCCATTGGGATAGCCTATTGAAAAATAACTGGGGTCGTAAGTTACCTGTTGTTCTGTTAGACCAATAGATGCCTTAGACAATCGTTCTGAAAAATCAGATTGCGAGTAACCTGAAACCCCGTTTAACAACAACCAAATTAAGAGTGTAAATTTGTGCATACTTAGTTTGCCTTTGTACTAATGACTTTCTACACTCTTACTGGCAGGTTTATCAACCACTAACCTATTCTCTCTATTAGAAATAACCCAAGCCGTATAAAATACCAGTTGTGCTCTTTTTTGCAGTAAATCAAACTCAATTTTATCTATCGTGGGTGCCATTAAAGTAGAATATCACAGGGATATTATTCTTGGCAAAATTCCAATGATCCGATCGGTAGTAGATTCTGTCTTTGTGGTTTTCATCGTTATAGGTATAATCGATTGATAAGTTTGTAAATGTATCATTGGCTTTTTCACTTAACTCGTGCAATTCAGTTGAAAGTTTATCAGAACCAACCAAGTACACAAACTCCCGGTTGTCTTCATGGGCTTCATCGATACGACCCACCATATCAATGTTTAAATCTACCACGGTTTGTTCTAACGGAAAGATGGGGTTTTTGGTATAATATTCTGAGCCCAATAAGCCTTTTTCTTCACCTGTTACGGTCATAAATAATATACTTCGTCTTGGGCCGTGCCCTTCCGATTTTGCCTTTACAAATGCTTTCGCCATTTTAAGTACAGATGTGGTTCCTGAACCATCATCATCCGCTCCATTATTAATTTTTTCTCCTTGCTTACCAATATGATCGTAATGGGCAGTTATAATTATAACCTCCTCTTTTTTGTCTGTTCCTTCTAACAAGCCAAGCACATTTTCTGTGCCTACCATTCGCACTTCTCTTGACATCAAGTACTCAACAGAGTTACCTTTTATTTTAGAAAATTTTTTATCAGCAACTGCTTTATTCATCTTATCTTGAGTTGACCCTAAAAGGGCAGCAGCTGTAGATGGGCCTACTAAGAAAGCCCCTTGATTTTTAGCATCTTCTTGTTTGAAGCCAAGTCGAGAGCCCATAAAATAGCCTCCGTATTGTGCTACAATATTGGCAAAGGCCTCGTCTGTATCCTTGCCAATAATTACCACCAAAGAAGCTCCTTGCTCATATCCTTTATCAATTAGGTCTTTCCATTGCTGAAAAAAACTTGATGAGCCATCTATAATTACGATTTTGCCATCTGCTTTTATAGAAGCAAACTCTTCCTCAGAACCAGTGCCTGCAAATACGGTTGATCCAGAGATTGGAGTAGATAAATTTGCTGACCCGTAATACAGCACTTCTTTCCCATTATTAAATGTCGCATCCTTTACTTTTAAATAAGTGGATCCAGGATTACTGCTTTCTAATTCAAATTTTTGATAAAAACTCATTCCATTTTCGGTAGGCACAATAGCTTTTAGCCCTATCCTCTCAAAATAGTCAGCTATAAAAGCAGCGGCCATTTTTTGCCCACGTTCACCCGTTTCTCTACCCTCTAGGGCATCTGATGATAGAATTGTGAGGATTTCCTTCATTTCCACCTGATCGATGTCAGCAGCATACTTACGCATAATATCCTCTTGCGCACTTGCACCAAATACTCCAATGAGTAAGAGGAAAATAATTCCTAATTTCTTCATAGTCTCTTTTTATTCTATGCGAAAATAAAATAAATATTTTTTATCAAGTTAGCTAAATTATAAGCGGTAAAATATCAGTTTAGACACTCCATTATTAAGTGGGCTTTCTGTTAGATTTGCAGTCATATTTGTCAACCAAAAATAGAAGTCAGATGAAGATAGATTTGCATTATACAGAGTCGTTTAAATCCCGGCATATCGGACCAGATTCAGCTCAAACTAAAGAGATGTTGGCGCTATTAGGGCTTAATTCTGTAGAAGAATTAATTGACCAAACAGTGCCTAAAAATATTCGTTTGAAAGAAGATCTGAAATTACCTGAAGCAAGAACCGAACGGAATTACATTGACCATTTGAGAGCAAGCTTTGCGCAAAATAAGGTATACCGATCATTTATTGGAATGGGCTATTATAATACGAGTATGCCACCGGTAATTCAGCGTAATATTTTGGAGAACCCAGGTTGGTACACAGCTTATACTCCTTATCAGGCAGAAATCGCACAAGGGCGGCTTGAAGCATTGATGAATTTTCAGACTATGGTGGCTGATTTAACTGGAATGGATTTATCTAACGCCTCTTTATTAGATGAAGGAACTGCAGCAGCAGAAGCAATGTACATGCTTTCGTCTGTGCAGAAAGGAGCTAAGAAAAAGGCAAGAACCTTTTTTGTTTCGGAAGATATATTTCCTCAAACACTAGATGTCCTTAAAACGAGAGCGGGTTCTCACGATATTAATTTGCAGGTTGGTAAATTAAACGAGGTTGATTTAACTAATGAAGATTTATACGGTGTTTACATTCAAAATCCTGATAATAACGGAGCTGTAAATGATTATACTGATTTTATAGCCCAAGCACATGAAAATTCGGTACTCGTTTGTATGGGAGTTGATTTAATGAGTTTGGTGTTTGTTAAATCGGCAGGCGAAATGGGTGCAGATGCAGCCATTGGTAACTCACAACGATTTGGTGTACCTCTTGGGTATGGCGGTCCTCATGCTGCATTTTTAGCAACGCGAGAAGAATATAAACGTCAATTACCAGGTAGAATTATTGGGGCGTCTTTAGATGCCAATGGTAATAATGCTTACCGAATGGCATTGCAAACAAGGGAACAACATATTAAGCGCGAACGAGCTACTTCCAATATTTGTACAGCTCAAGTTTTATTGGGCGTGTTAGCTGGTATGTACGGGGTGTATCATGGCCCAGATGGACTTAAGAAAATTGCAGGTCGTATTCATGGGTTGGCTCAACATTTAGCTAGCCAAGCAGAAAAACTTGGCTATAGCCAAGTAAACGAATACTATTTTGATACTCTGAAACTAACATTGCCTACTGGTACTTCTGATGCTGATTTAAAAAATAATGCTGAAGCCGCAGAAATGAACTTTAGATATTTTGGCAATAATGTAATTGGTATTTCCTTAGATGAAACCACTCGATTCGAGACATTAGAAGCTATCATTAATGTGCTTTCTTCTATAACTTCTTCTAAACCCACCAATGTAGAGGCAGTGGAGCAAGAAGTAGCCATGCCAGTTTCACACCAGCGAAAACTAGCTTTTATGACCCACCCCGTGTTTAATAGTTATAAAGCTGAGCATGAGATGTTGCGTTATATCAAACGATTAGAAAATAAGGATGTATCCTTAACACATTCAATGATAAGCCTTGGCTCGTGCACAATGAAGTTGAATGCAACTTCTGAAATGTTGCCATTAACTTGGCCAAAAGTTTCTCAACTCCACCCATTTATACCGTTTGATCAAGCCAAAGGCTACCATCAAATGTTAAACGAACTAGAGAGTTGGCTAGCAATAATTACAGGATTTTCAGCTACTTCATTGCAACCTAATAGTGGTGCTCAAGGAGAGTATGCTGGCCTAATGGTTATCAAAGCATATCACCACGATAAAGGAGATGATAATAGAAATGTTACGTTAATTCCTGCTTCGGCTCATGGTACCAACCCCGCGAGTGCTGTTATGGCAGGTTCCAAAGTTATTATTGTGGCATCTGATGAAAAAGGCAATATTGATGTTGCTGACCTTAAAGCAAAAGCAGAAGAAAATAAAGAAAACTTAATGGCCTTGATGGTAACGTATCCATCTACCCACGGAGTTTTTGAAGAAAGTATTGTTGATATCTGCAATATTATCCACGAAAATGGTGGATTGGTGTATATGGATGGCGCGAATATGAATGCTCAAGTTGGGCTAACAAGTCCTGGTGCTATTGGTGCCGATGTGTGCCATTTAAATCTACATAAAACATTTGCCATTCCTCACGGTGGTGGAGGTCCTGGAATAGGCCCCATCTGTGTAACAAGTGATTTGGCTCCATTTTTACCAGGTAGTTCAGTAGTAAAAGCTGGTGGAGAGAAAGCCATTACTTCTATTTCGGCAGCTCCTTGGGGCAGTGCGAGTGTGGCCATTATTAGTCACGCTTACATTGCAATGATGGGAGGGGAAGGCTTAAAAGAAGCTACGAAATATGCCATATTTAGTGCTAATTATATCAAAGAAAGATTGGCAACCGAGTACCCTATTTTATACAGTGGAGCAAATGGCAGGTGCGCTCATGAAATGATCGTTGATTTTAGACAGTTTAAGCCTGATGGTATTGAAGTAGTAGATGTTGCAAAGCGATTGATGGATTACGGTTTTCATGCACCCACAGTTTCGTTTCCGGTACCAGGTACTTTAATGATAGAGCCAACGGAGAGTGAAACCAAGGAGGAGATGGATCGTTTTTGTGATGCATTATTAAGTATTAAGGGCGAAATTGATGAGGTTGTTTCTGGAGCAACAGATGCAGCAGATAATGTATTAAAAAATGCGCCACATACAGCTTCGGAAATTACTGCAGACAAATGGACTCATGGGTATGCTAGAAGTACAGCGGCCTACCCTTTGCCTTACGTTCAGGGTAATAAATTTTGGCCAGCAGTAGCTCGTATAGATGACGCCTATGGCGACCGTAACTTAATGTGTAGCTGCCTGCCAGTGGAGGCCTATGCAGAAGATTGATTAGAAACCAATACTCATCAGGTGACTTAAGGTCACCTGATGAGTAACTAGCTTTTACTTTTAGTATGTTATGCACATGAAAACAAAGTTTGCATTTATTCTTTTGTTTATAATCGGCCTCTTTTCGTGTGCTTCTAGAAAATTAGAATCCCCTCCTTATAAGCAATATGTAAAATTTGAGTCTTTTTGGCTCAAAAGAAAATCTATGGGGGCTAGGTAAATTTGAGTTATGAAAAAGGATGTATTAAAAGAGCTTGTTAAGTTTCAATTTCCAATAGGCGTGTTGGA
>JAMOMJ010000412.1 GCA_027067135.1 Cyclobacteriaceae bacterium | reverse complement strand
AGTACATGATAATAGGCTATGTACCATGTAAAGCCTTCGTTAAACCAAATTGTTTCAATAAGTGGAGCTGTTTGCCATTCAAATGGTCTGTAACCTACGCCATACGAACGTAGTGGAATCCATGAGTGTCCAATATGATGAATCATACTTCCAATATTGGGGTGTTCTTCGTATGCTAATATCGCCCGTTTTGCATCAAAGCTGGCTGTCATGCTATTTAGGTGTTCCATAGAAAATCCATAGTCGTGCCTTGGGGAAATTGGAGTTAAAAATTCATAACATAACGTGTAATGAGGCATTGGAATAAAGCCATAATACATTTTTAGTCCATTAAGGGCAATGAGGGCTCTTCTACCAATTTCTTTGATGTTATATTCTGTTTCAGAATAAACCGCTACATAAAGTGGGATAGGAGAGTTAGGAACCGAGGCAATGCGTACTCCTTCGCCAAGTAGATATTGGCCATCTGCTAATTCTGCATAATTTGAAACCCTGAAGGAATCTGACCCCGTTTTTCTTTCAACTGAAGGAGAAATTGTACTAAAAATAGGCCAGTTAGTATGCGTGTTAATAGTTAAATTAATGGGCAGATGCTCTTGACCTTCAATAAACCCGAAAACAGAATAACCAAGTAAACCCAAGTATTTTTCTCTTTTTTTAGAACTAGATGACGCACTTAAAAGCTCCTTTTCCATTTTATTTATATCTACAAAATAACTAATGGATGTTATTGAGTTACTCTCGGTTGCAAACTCAAAGTGAGAGCCAATGCCAAGGGTGGCTTGCAGTTTATTTCCTTGTTTGGTAGTGGCCGTAACCTCTTGAACAAAAGCTCTATAATTAGTGAGTTCATAAGTTCCAGGTCCACTTCTAGGGATGACAAGTTTTACTTTTTTAGCCTCAATTTCCTTAAAATTGAGCATAATGTTGATTTTATTGCTTTCCGGACTATGGGTAAGAATATATTCAAGTACATTTTCCTTTTGAGAAAATACATCTATTTGAAATGCAAATATTAGTGAAGAAACGATGAGTAGTGTTTTCATATATGTGATATCAATGTCGTTTAGTTAAGCCAAGAACGTCATTGCGAGGAACAGCCTGCCCCGTTTTTTCGGGGAAGCAATCTCTAAATTAGAGACTACAGGGTTAAGCTTGTCACTGCGAACGAAGTACGGCAGTGACGATAAACGACATTGTATGTGATATAGTTAAAGCTTTAGCTCCATATAGTATAAGTCAATTCCTTTCGCCCAGTAATCTTTAACAATCTCCATTAGTTTAAATTCTGCTTTTTCATAAAACTTAAACGTAAACTGAGACGTTCTTACAATTATTTGGGCATGTTCATTTTTCTCCTTAATCTTATTAATTCGAAACTTTAAAAGTTCTTTCCCAATTCCTTTACCTTGGTAATCAGGATGAATGATATCCCAAGAAATGACGGCAGTTTTTTTCTCAGGCTCATAATTAATGCCGCCACAACCTATAATTTCTCCATCTTCTTCAACCACATAATAATCTTCAGTTTCACCATCGAGGTATTTTATTAGTTCAATTTCCTCTGATGGATCAAAATAGCGTGGAGTATTGAGCCTAATTAAATGAATTAAGTCTTGTTTGAAGCTAAGGGAATAAGGTTTTATCATGTTGTAAAATAACAACTTAACCCCGACAATTCTAAAATTTAAACTCCCCATTTTTGGGTATTATATTCTTTGTGAATTTTTTTGGGTTAAAATGAGTAATTGCGAAAGAGGGTTTATTACACTAAAATTGGGATGCCCTTAGGACATCCCAATTAATTGCTTATGCTTCTTCTAGCTTTTTATTGGCATCAATAATACTCTTTTGTATATTTTGAGGTACAGCAGCAAATTCGGCAAAATTACTTGCAAAACTTGCTCTTCCTTGCGTAATAGATCGCAATTTAGTAGAATATTGGTATAGCTCAGCTTGTGGCGTTCTTGCTTTAATTCGTTGGTAAGCACCTACAGCTTCCATTCCAAGAATAATTGATCTTCTTGTTTGCAGGTCTGTCATAACATCGCCCATTAAGCTTTCTGGTACTTGCACTTCTAAATCTTGGATAGGCTCCATTAATTGAGGGCTAGCATTTAAGAAAGCTTCTTTAAATGCGTGTGCTCCTGCAATTTTAAAGGAGATGTCATTAGAATCTACTGCATGCATTTTTCCATCATACACCATTACTCTCACATCTCTTATGTACGAATTAGTTAAAGGGCCATTTTCCATTACTTCCATAATACCCTTCATAATGGCTGGTAAATAACGAAGGTCGATTACTCCGCCAACGATACAATTATAAAATACAAGCTTTCCACCCCATTCAAGCTCAACTTCTTCTTTTCCTCTTATATTAAACCCTTCGGGTTCAGACATGCCTTCTTGCCAAGGTTCAATTTTTAGATGTACTTCCCCAAATTGCCCAGAACCTCCAGATTGTTTTTTATGACGATAGCTAGCGGTAGATGATCTATGAATTGTTTCTCTATACGAAATATTTGGCTGCTCAAAATCTACTTCAATATTATGAAGGTTTTTAAGTGTCCATTCAATTACAGCCAAATGAAGCTCTCCTTGGCAAAATAATAATAACTGTTTTAGCTCCCGAGAAAATTCTATCTTAATAGTTGGATCCTGACTGCCGAGTTTTTTCAAAATTTCTACTAGTTTTTCATCATCTCTCTTGTTTACAGCGCTTACAGCTCTTCTAATACGAGGAGATGGGAAAACAATAGGCTTAACTGTTATTTTATTGGTGCCGGCATAAAGTGTATCATTTGTTTCGGTATGCTTTAATTTAAGCGATGCGCCAATATCTCCGCACGATAAAGATTTTATAGGAGTCCGTTTATGCCCATCCATTATAAACAGTTGATTGATAGTTTCATCACTTTCAGTACGAGCATTTGTTAATTTATCTCCTTGGTTTAGCGTACCAGATTTTACCTTAAAGAACGAAAGCTGGCCTAAGTTGGCTTCGTGCATTGTTTTAAACACAAACAGTACAGCATCTTGTTGAGGATGACATTTTATAGTTACACCTTCAACACTTTGGCTTTCGCCAAGGTCAGAAGCTGCTGGGCAAACATTATCGATAAAACCCATTAAACGACCACTCCCCATATCTTTTTCGGCAGAAACACAAAATACAGGAAATAGTTCATGATGCAACATACCTAGTTTCATTCCTTGGCGCATTTCATCTTCATTAAGCGTGCCCTTATCAAAAAAAAGCTCCATTAGTTCTTCATCATTTTCAGCTGCTTTTTCTACCAATTCATTATGAAGGGCATCCGCTCTTTCCTTTTCCGCTTTAGGTATGTCTAGCTTCTCAGGTTTACCACCTTCATCGCCAAACTTATACATACGCATTTTTAAAACATCTATTATGCATTGTTTTCCATCCTGCATTATTGGGTATTGCACGAGAGTGGCATTATTACCAAACTGATTTTTTATGGAATTAAAAGATTCTTCGAAATTAGCTTTTGGGTGATCTATTTGATTGATGACAAACAAGGTTGGCTTTCGATATCGATCAGTATAATTCCATATAATTTCTGTGCCTACTTCAACGCCATGTTGGGCATTAATTATCATAGCTACGGTGTCAGCCACTCGCATAGAAGAGGCTATTTCACCTATGAAATCATCTAGTCCAGGGGTATCAATAATGTTTATTTTATAATTACGCCACTCGGTGTGTAGTGGGGTGGCAAAAATGGTCATTTCTCTTTCATGCTCTACCTCATGAAAATCGGATACTGTATTTTTCCCTTCTATAGTACCTCTACGATTAATAAGGCCTGCTTCAAAAAGCATTGTTTCGGCAAGGGTAGTCTTGCCGCTTTTATGAGAGCCAACAAATACTACATTTTTAATATGTTTATCATCAAAATTGGTCATAGCTTTTATTGTTTGTTTGAAGCAATAAAATACGAAAATATTCTTCAGAAAACACAGGATTTAGGTCATAATTCTTAGTGATATTATCACGTAACAGATATTTTAATAAATATCTGTTACGTGATTTTAGTCATAGTAATTGAGTTGATAATCCCCTAACTTAATGGTAACAAAATAAATCGATTATGGAAGCCAAAAAATATAAAAGAGCGGATATAAATCAATATCGATTTGTATTTTTTAACATTGGGTTAATTATAAGTTTAGGACTTACTTATACCGCTTTTGAATGGAAGTTTTATGATAATGATGGAGTTGTAGCTGCCTCTACTATTAGTGCAGATACATTTGATGAAATTGTAGAAATACCCCCTACAGAACAACCTCCACCACCTCCTCCCGAATTAAAAAATATAACCATTATAGAAATTGAAGATGTTGCTGAAATTGAGGATGAACTTGAAATTTCATTTGATATTGAAATGACAGAGGATATGGCCATTAATGATTTACCCGAAGTGCTTGATGTAGAGGAGGAAGTTGAGGAAGAAACATCGGATGAAATATTTTTAATTGTAGAAGAAAAGCCACATCCAAAAGGAGGAATGGCTACTTTTTATGAATATGTTAACTCTAACCTAACATACCCTTCGCAGGCACTTAGAATGGGGATACAAGGAAGAGTGTTTGTTCAGTTTGTGATAGAAAAGGATGGCTCTATTAGTCAGGTAGAAGTAATAAGGGGAATAGATAGCAGTTGCAACCAAGAGGCTATTAGGGTAGTTTCGGGAGCACCTGCCTGGCAACCGGGTAAGCAAAGGGGCAAACCGGTTAGAGTAAAAATGGTATTACCAATTTCCTTTAAACTACAGTAATTCTATCGGACGTATTTAAGCGATTTTTCCTTGAGGCTATTTCTATCAGCTGTAATTGTGGGGTCGCTGTATATTTTTGAGGATAGTTCAGCCACTACTTTACGGTTGTAGCCAAGTCTCTCTGCCATATCTTCACAAAAAATGATTTCACTTTTAAACACCTGACCATCAGCTTTCATTAGCTGAATAACATTATAAAGAAATTCAAATTTTTGATCTTGCGAAAGGTATTCAAGATTGGCAATTGGTTTTGGATTCTTTACAAGTTCGTCCACTTCTTTAGTAGAAAGCTCATTGGCTTCGGCAATGGTTCTAATCAAACGAAGTTCTTTATCAGCAATCATTCCATCGCTAGATGCTAATTGAACTAGTATGTTTAGTTGGTCTTTGATCATTTCAGGGTAGTTAGGAAAGCAAATCTAAATAAATATTTGATGATTAAACATAGTTGCGAAAGAAAAGCAATTATTTGCAATAAATTGATGTACCGTGCAACCTTGGCTTAGTTTATATTGTCAGTAGAGTAACGAATAAAAATAGAAACATAAACTCAAAATAATAATAATGAAAAAATCTATCATGTATGCAATTTTGTTGGTGTGTAGCACATCATTATTTGCACAAGACAAGGACACTCGAAAATTAGAAAAATTTACTACCATTAGTGTAGCTGAAGGAATTGAAGTAACCCTTATTAAAGGGAGTACTTATGGAGCAAAAATTACTGCCCGCAATATTGATCTTGAAAAAATTTTAACAGACGTATCTGGAGGTAATTTGAAAGTGCACTTAGATGGAAACAATCATAATAACGTAAATGTATCTATTGATGTAACCTTTGTAAGCTTAGAAGCGGTTAAAGCAAGCTCAGCAGCAGAGGTAAGATCAAATTCGGTTATTGAAGCCGATAACTTTAAGGTGAAAGCTTCCAGTGCGGCTGATATTACTTTAGAAATTAAGGTAGAAACCCTGGAAGTAGATGCATCGAGTGCGGCTGACATTGTTTTATCGGGTACGGCAAATAGCCAAAATGTAGATATATCGAGTGCATCTGATTATAAAGCCTTTGATTTAAAAAGTAAAACTGCAGATGTGTCTGCTTCATCTGCTGCCGATGCCAGAGTATATGCTTCTGAGAGTTTAGATGCTAGTGCAAGCAGTGGTGCTTCTATTAAGTACAAGGGTAACCCAGAT
>JAMOMJ010000411.1 GCA_027067135.1 Cyclobacteriaceae bacterium | reverse complement strand
GTCTGATTCAGAAAGTTCGCTATCAAGGCTTGTGAAGTCAAAAAAAACGGAGTTTACTAGCGTAATCGAGTATTTTTTTGACGAACGTAACGAAGATAGCGGACTTTATGGACAGACACTAAATAGGGCTAACATAATTTCACTAATTTAATGAAATTAACAGGTGCAAGGGTTTTAGCCGATTTTGATTAAAAAGCTTACACTTTATTAACAGTTAACTACTATGCAGATTCTGTGGCTTTCCTGCCCAAACCCTAAAGCTAGAGCCTCTGAATGACGGTTTTTAGTTTTTCTTCCTAAATAGGGCTTGCTGAAAAAGTCCCAGGTGCGTTAGATACGAACAGGCAAAGCGAAGATATATAAGAATACTTCGAGCTGAAGCCTGTGAAGTAGATGACGTGCCTGGGGCTAACTTAAAAATTCTATACTGGCTTTTTTTAAGTGCACGGATTTTAGCATTTTTTATTAAACCCCTTGCACTTCAAACCTAAAAAACAGATTTAATTGTTTAATATTCAATTTGTTAAGTGTTTTTCAGCAAACCCTAAATAATTGATGCTCTTATCCCGAACTCATGTTATTTATTTTTATAAAAATAGGGGAATTAAGCCTCTGTTAGATATAAAGTGATGTAGTAGCAGTAGTTTCTACATACTGTAAGCTTTTAATACTTGTATATGAAATATTTTTTAGTTGGTTTTTTTAGCCTAAGCCTGCTGTTACCGTTATTGTCTTGTCATCAAGATTCTTCTCAGGCGCAAACTGGTATTTTACAAACTCAAAATGATAATTGGGAATCCCTTCAGAAAGAAGCCGGTAAACTGGGTAAAAAAACATGGCAACCCATGTTGCAATATGTAGCCGAATTACATCAAAAAAGCACCCACCCTGCTACCTATCCGTTTGAATACGAGTGGGAAGAAATTGGCCCTGGCTATGTATATGGTCCTGCTTTTGGCCACTGGGATGTAGTGCATCAAATTATTGATGTAATGCCCGCTTACCCAACTCATGCATTGCACCAATTGTATAACAATGTAAAAAACCAGGAGCCAAGTGGTTTGCTGCCCGGTTCTATCTGGATGGTGGGCGGTAAAGATGTGCCCAATATGGGGATTAAAAGAGATAAAGTAGATTGGAGCAAAAAAGATGCAGGCCATCCGCCTGTTTGGGTATTTGCGGTTCAGGATTATATCGACCAAACAGAGAATAAAGAGGTGTTAAATTCATTTTATTCTACGTTGGTGAGGCAAATTACATGGTTCGAAAATGTCCGAAAAGCAGAAGGTGAAGGTTTTTTTTATAATGATATTCTACTAAAAAAATGGGAGAGTGGTATAGATCAGGGCATTCGGTTTGATTTGGAAGAAATGGGGCCTTGGGCATGCGTTGATGCCACCTCGCATGTGTACTTGCTTTATAAAACAGCAAATCGCTGGTCTCAAGAACTTGGATTTGATAATTCATTTTTCGAAAAACGGGAAATAGAATTAGAGAATTTTATTCAGGACAGTTTGTTTTCAAATAAAGAAGGCATGTTTTATGATATATGGGCTATTAAAGATGGCTCCTTAAAACAAACTGCTTTGGAAAACATGTGGCCAATTGTGGTAGGTGCCGCAACAGAAGGCCAGGCAAACAGGTTCATTGATGAATACCTGCTAAACCCAGAAGTTTTTTTTACGGAACACCCTCCGGCATCGGTAGGTGTTAACGACCCCAGGTTTGAATTAAGAATGTGGCGTGGCCCGGCCTGGAACAGCATGGCCTACTGGGCAGCCAGAGGATGCCTAAACTACGGGCGTAACGAGGCAGCAGCAAAGCTATTAGAAAAAGCACTGGATAACACGGCCAGAGTGTTTGATGAAACAGGTACAATATGGGAGTTTTACCACCCGCTTGGGGGCAGCCCCAAAGATGTGCAGCGTAAACCCCATACCGAGTATAATATACCTTGTAAAGACTATTTAGGGCATAATCCGGTAATTGCTATGGCACGAATGTACCAAAAAGCAAAACAGGGTGAGCCTGGTATTGAGAATTAGAAACAGTAGAAATTAAGTGTTAACATAAGTATTCAAAATGATAAATTTAAAAAATCTTCAATACCAATTATGGGGGCTGTTAATTATAGCATTATATGCTTGTGAGCCGCATTCAGATGAAAAAGATATTGTAGGTGCATCCTTGGTTTCATTAAATTATGACCAAGAAATTAGCGTTAAAATAGATAGTATTCTCTCAATAATGACCTTGGAAGAAAAACTAGGGCAGCTTTCGCAGTTAAATAATGCAGGAGATAAACATATAGATAGCACTACTGTTAATGCTGTTCGTAAAGGAGAGGTAGGTTCTCTTTTAATAAACAGAAGGAGTTTTTACTCCATCGAGGAACGGAATTTTTACCAAAAACTAGCCGTTGAAGAATCAAGACTGGGCATTCCCATCATTTTTGGGCACGATGTAATTCATGGTTTTAGAACTATTTTTCCAACATCGCTGGCACAATCCAGCACATGGTCCCCCGATTTGGTTGAAAAAGGGGCAGAAATAGCTGCCAGAGAGGCATCCGCGCAAGGGGTTGACTGGGCATTTGCCCCAATGGTAGATGTGGCACGCGATCCTCGGTGGGGCAGGATTGCCGAAGGCTATGGCGAAGACCCCTACCTTAATGCAGTTTTTGGTGCAGCGGTAGTGCGTGGGTTTCAGGGTAAAGATGTGTCGGCACCTGATCGGGTGGCTGCCTGTATGAAGCATTATGTAGGTTATGGTGCAGCAGTGGGCGGTCGTGGAAAGCAATTTACCGACATCTCCAAAAGAACCCTCCACGAAGTGTACTTGCCTCCTTTTAAAGCAGGTATTGAGCAAGGGGCACTTACTGTTATGACAGCCTTTAATGATATTAACGGCACACCGGCAACGGCTTACACCTATGGAATTAGGGAGGTGCTGAAAAAAGACTATGGGTTTCAGGGGTTTGTGGTAAGCGATTGGGACGCAGTAAAGCATTTATTATGGCATGGAATTGCTGCTGATACTACCGATGCCGCACAGTTGGCTCTAAATGCCGGAGTGGATATGGAGATGAAAACTATTTTTTACAAAAAATTAAAAGAGGCTCTGGCAGAGGGTACGGTTGCCATCGAAACGATTGACGATGCTGTAAAAAGGATACTCTATGTAAAATACAAACTGGGCTTGTTTAAAAGGCCTTATATTGAAAAAGACAATACCAGAGAACTTTTTTTATCGGATACCCACCGAAAGGAAGCCAGAAAAATGGCCGCTGCATCTATGGTGTTATTGCAAAATAATAATGATGTGCTGCCTGTACCATCCGGTACTCAATCAATTGCGGTGGTAGGGGCATTTGCTCAGGAAAGAGATGTGATGGGTTGGTGGAAATCAACCGGAAAGTTTAAAGATGTGATAACCGCTTTTGACGGGATAAAATCAAATGCTGCCGAAGGAATGGAAGTTACCGATAAAGTTACTGCCAATACAGCGTATATAATTGCTTGTGTGGGCGAGCCAAGCAGGTTTTTTGGAGAAAGTCGTAACCGCGCAGATATAACCGTTCCTGCTGAGCAAGTTGATTTTCTAAAAAGCCTGCAAAAATATAAAAAGCCTATTGTGTTGGTAGTGTTTAATGGCAGGCCACTTGATCTTAGTAATGTAACCGACCTTACGCAGGCTATTCTTTTGGCATGGCACCCGGGCACCGAAACAGGCAATGCACTGGCCGATGTACTATTTGGCCAACACAATCCTTATGCGAAACTCACCGCATCTTTCCCTCGTTCAGTTGCGCAGGTACCGGTTTATTATAGCCGCAGAAATAGCGGAAATCCCAACGGTAACAAATATATCGACCTTAGTGGTGAACCCTTGTTTCCCTTTGGATTTGGGTTAAGTTATACCACTTTTGAGTATAGTTCGCTTAAAATCGAGCAAGCCAAAATGCCTGTAAACGGAGAACTCAAACTTTCGGTAATAATTACCAATACAGGTAGCAAAGAAGGATATGAAGTTGCACAACTCTATGTAAGAGACTTGGTTGGCTCTACCACACGGCCAATTAAGGAGTTAAAAGGCTTTCAAAAAGTATTGCTGGCTCCCGGTGAAAGTAAGAAAGTGAATTTTGTCTTACCCACTAGAGAGTTAGCGGTTTTTAATGCGGATTTTGAGCCTGTAATTGAACCGGGTAAATTTTATGTTTGGGTAGCACCAAATGTTACAGGGGGGTTAAAAGGAGAGTTTGAGATTGCAGGCAATTTTAATGCGCAATAGATTATCCATGAATTAATCAGGCAGGAGTTGAAATTGATTTATCCTAAATTTGTTAAACATAATTATTAAAAACGTAAAGAATGAAAAATCAGTTACTAGTCTTTTTAATTTCAATTTTAACTTATCACTGCAATGCACAAATCATTTTCGAAAAAGGGTATTTTGTTAATGATTCCGGGCAAAGAACAAATTGCTTAATTAAAAATATAGATTGGAAGAATAACCCAATTAAGTTTCAATACAAGTTATCAGAAGAAGGGGAAGTTAAAATCGCAACAATTGAGTCTATTATAGAATTTGGAATTACAGATATATCAAAATACGAAAGATATACTGTGAATATGGATAGATCAAGCGAAAGCATAAAAGATATGAGTACAGTAAAAAAGCCAATGTTTAATGAAGAACAGCTTTTTTTGAAAGGATTAGTTGAAGGTAAAGCGAGTTTATATATGTACGAAGATAAAAATTTGAGAAGATATTTCTATAAAACAGATATATCTGATATTGAACAGCTCATTTTTAAAAACTATAGAACGGCTGATAATAAGGTAGGAGTAAATAATAGGTATAAACAACAATTATTAAACAGCTTAAAGTGTCAAAATATTCAAATTAAGAATATTGAAAACATGGAATATAAAAAAAAGGAATTAGTGAATTTATTTGTAAAATATAATAAATGTCATAACCCTGAGTTTACCCATCTTGAGAAAAAACGAAAAGGAAATATGTTTAATTTAATACTTAGACCAGGGTTAAATTCATCTTCCTTATTATTACAAAGAAATACTTCCTTAAGTTCAAGAGAAGCAGATTTTGACCGTGAATTAGGATTCAGAGTTGGAATTGAAGCAGAGTTTATTTTACCTTTTAACAAAAACAAATGGGCTATATTTATTGAGCCATTTTATCAATATTTCAATTCTGAGGCTATGTATAATGAGCAGTCGATACAAGCGCAGATAGCTAAGGTAGATTATCAATCAATTGAATTTCAATTTGGTGTAAGGCATTATTTCTTTCTAAATGATAAATCAAAATTATTTATAAATGGATCCTATGTTATTGATTTTAGTTTTAATTCAAATATTGAGCTTGAAGCGGGACTCATTTTAGATATTGAAAAAGCAACGAGTACCGCAGTTGGTTTGGGCTATAATTATAATAGTAAGTATAGTTTAGAATTGAGATATGGTTTTAGTCGAGATCTATTAACAAATTATGTTAGTTGGGGTACTGATTATAACAGTTTGTCTGTAATTTTTGGGTACACTATATTTTAAACTCACAACACTATATAACAAAGTAGGGTACTTCTTCAGGAAACTATGCTTGTTATAAAAACCAGTAATAACCTGAGTTCGGGATGAGGAATAGCTGCCAGAAAATAAAATAGCAGGTGAGCTTTTGAATATAATTTAGATATGTACAGAGGTATGATAGTAAATTTCAGGGTTAAAAAATTCAAATTAATTGTTTCTTTATTTTTAATCTTTACTCTTTTTTGTTCAAGCTCTTGTCAGTTAACCGACAAACCCATAAGCGAAGTTGAGCAATATACTTCCAATTCATCTTTTTCGATGCCTTTTCTAACTCTTCCTGTGTTTCCTGACTATTCAGTAAACATCAAAGATTTTGGAGCCAAAGCTAATGGTGATACTGATAATACGTTATCAATAAACAGGGCAATACAAGCTTGTAAAGCTGGT
>JAMOMJ010000410.1 GCA_027067135.1 Cyclobacteriaceae bacterium | reverse complement strand
ATATTTTTTAAAGAAGTATAGGGCAAAAATGTCAAAGCTTGGTTCGGCTAAAGTATGCTTGACTTGACACTAGTGTTTAAAATGTTATTAAGTTGATTCTATCCCAACGATGATATTGCTCCACTTAATGGCTCAGAGTTCTTGAAAAAGAAACTCTGAGCGCAGTTAAGAGTACATTGGACGTCATTTACTACAAGCTTATTAAAATAGAACTGGTGAATTTTAATAAGTAGCTAAAGCCATTTGGATCATAGGCATCACCTTTAAATCTGGTTACCTGATAATTTAAAGGAATGATTTTTATAGAAAAGTCGTCTCCAATTAAAATGTTAGCTGATATGCCAAACTCTAACCCAAACTTAACCTCGTTCGTAAAAAAAGACTCATAAACAAATTGAGCATTGTCTTGGTCATAATAATTCCGATCGCCCCCCTTAACAATACGCCAATTGGAATAAGGGCCAGCAAAAGGGGCAATTACCACTCGTTTTTTTTGAATGATTTCAAACGCTACGTTAGGAGTAATGCTTATCATTGTACTATAAAACGCATCAATATTTCTATCTATTTCACTATATAGAAGTGCCACATTTAACCCTGGGTCAAGTCGCCATCTACCTTCACCCAGCTTTATTTCCTGTACTACATTAAAAGAGATACCTTTCCCTTGATCTCTATTACTTAATTGTGTTGGGATAATCCCCCCGGCATAACCACCCCCAAAATAAGTTTGGCTTAAAGCAGTCTGGCTTAAAAGGCAAATAAAAATTAGCGAACTTAGAATTTTAATTTTCATATTTAGTATTATAAATTTACCTCTCCGCCTCGTAACAGTAAACTGTAGCAAAGGTACTGGCAATAATTTTTCCTTTTTCTCCATTTTTCCCAGGTATGACCCGTAGGCCTCCTGTGCCTCTAAAAAGTTCGCTTTCAGGCGAATCCAATTGCCATAGCAATTCACCTGTTTCGGTATCGTAGGCATATACATGCCCATCGCCTCGGCTGCTAAAATACAGCACATCGTTTAAAAAATGAAGCGAATGAGCCGCATTGCCATTGCCAATGTCTTCCCAAATTGTTTGGCCTGTTAATGGGTTTAAGGCCATAACCCTACTGGTTACACCTATTTCATTTACAACTATTAATTTATCTTTATAAATGGCATAGGTAAAAACACCATCTGCATTTTTATTAAATTGGTCTAGATGCCATACCTTCTCTCCCGTATATTTATTAATGCCATAAAGTTCCCCATCTGGATTTACTATCATTATATCATCATACATCTTAGGTCGCTCACTAAAAGGTAGCGCTACCGTATCAGCTAACCTCGTTTTTTCAAAATCATAGGTTTGTGTAAATAGGTTATAAGAAGCTATATAATTAAAATTTTTATTTGTATATACATCCACATTTTCTGAAAATTGCAAAAAAACATGAAGTTGTCCATTTTCTTCGTATACAAAAGGTTGACTCATTAACCCATAAAGCTCTCCAAATAATTGGTTTCTATCCAAAGGAGCTTCCAATATTTTGGTGAATTGTTGAGAAAAAACATCGCCTTCTACCAAAGTTGGTGATAAAATAGAATTTTTATAAAACAAGAAGCTATTATAATACTTATTACCTACAATTTGCATCCCTTCAATTGTTCCCTGCCCTATATCGCGTTTATCTTTCCACAAAGTGCTACCTGTTTTTAAATCGATGGCATAAAAATTATATCCTTCTTGCAACAGCCAAATATTATCTTTTTGGTTAATTTCATATTCGCTATCATTCATTATTGAAATATGATTAATGGTGAAAAAATCAGTCCATCTCCACACTTCTTCTCCGGTATCAATATCCAATGCCACCAGCATATCACGCTCCTGGCTTGTGGCACCTGCCACCACTATTATGTTTTTATAAAGTGCAGGGCTTACCCCAGGCCATATTAATCCTTTTTCCGATACATCTTTTTGCCAGAGGTATTCCTTAGAGGTAAGTACCCCATCTTTTCTAGTTTCTGTTATTGGGGGTTGCTCTATGATTTTGCAACCAGTATATATTAAAGGTAAAATAAGGCTGCCTATAAAGGCAGCCTTATTTATATATATTCTTTTGTTAAAGAAAACCATTACCTCTTAGTAGTTTCAAAGAATTCATTATAATAGTATAATTATGTATTTTTCATTTTCTTAAGGGTTTTAGTAATCAACAGAAGTTTCTATTTGAAAGTCTTCGTAAAATTCATCAGAAAACTCAGTAAAACTAACATCATAAGCACTAGAATACTGCAAGTTACGATAATGATTGAATTTTATATATCAAAACGGAGTCTTTATTAAATGTGTAGAAATTATGTTCCATATCTTTTAAATCTCCATTTGCAGCATATCCTTCGGTTCTAAACACTACACCATAGTCTGCAAGCATATATATTTTTTCTGTTGATACTTCTAAGTTTGTGTTTTCAGCACCTCTTAAGGCAGGGGATGAAATATTATCTAATATTTGCGTAAACTCAAGCACCTGATCCGATAGTTTTGTATAGCTATTGGCTCCTTCAATAGCCAAATCAATCATCTTCTCTGCTATACTTGTTGGGTTATAATAAGCAGCAATGGCAAATTCCCTTGCTTCCTCTGTGCTTTCAAACTCGGTAGGGTCGAGCCAATAGTCTTGTTCATAGGTATCTTCATAAATAAGGGTTTGAGATGCATCGTACCCCTTAACAACTCCATTTAAATAGGTAATTCTTTTAAGTTTGGGCATATCTTTTGGGAGGCTCCACTTATCAGCAGGAAATACGCCCAAAACGTAACCAAATCTATCATTAAAAAAAACGCTCAAAGTAAAATAAAACTGACCGAAAGAGAGCTTGAAGTACTTACATTATTAGCAGAAGGTGCCTCAACAAAGAAAATAGCAATTAACTTAAACATTGGTGAAAACACAGTTAAGACCCATCGTAATAATATGTTTCAAAAATTTAATGTGCAAAAAACAATCGTGTTGGTTACAAAAGCTATCAAGGGAGGTTTTTTATAGTATTGTTAATACTATAATCTAATAGTTACAGAACCATCGCCTGTAGTTATGCTTGTGCCAATACCGATTTTAATGCCAAAGCCGTTATAAGTGCCGTCTATAAACGAAGCAGTTCCTTCAATTCTTAAAAACCTGAATAAGTTATCCAGCCCGTAGCCTATTTCTATATAATTGCCTGCTAAAGGGGTTGTTAAATAGCTTATGTACGCTAGTTCTTTAACTCCTGTAAGCCGAAGTATTGGCAATTGTGTAAACAAAAATTTCCTAAACTGGTAAAGTACTTGAGCAGAAGCATATTTGTCGGCTGTACTGTATAAATAATAGGGCAATAAACGGTAACTGCCTACAGGGTTTTCCATTAAAAAAGGAGATTCGTTACCTGCAAAATGCTTAAAATCCATAAAGTTTACCGGAGAGGTGCCCATAAAGGATCCTGCCCTTGTATCAATAAAAAACTGCCCTCTAATACCCGGCCTAAAGCGTTGCTTAAAGCCTATTTCCAGGTGTTTAAAATCAGAACCATCAAAAACAGAAACAGGCACTCCTGAGCGGTAACTAATATCAAATGTGGGAGAAGAAGAACGTATCACGTACTTTTTACCATTTCTAACACTGTATTTTAGCCAGGGCTTATACGATAAGCCCACATTATAAACAAAAGCATTATTCTCAACAAAATCAGTAGAAACAGACTCTACATTGGCAGGCACATTGGATGTGTACTCTTTGCTGGTATTAAACCACCCGTGGTTGGTAATATTTTGCAATGGTACTCTTTTCTCAAAATTAACACCAATAGTATAACTTAGCTTGTCCGAAAAATAACCCTGATTAGAAGCATTAATAAAACCAGACTCGTATAATTTCATTAAGTTATTATGAAACAATAAAGTGGTAACCGTATTTACAAACGGGTGTATTGGTTTATCATTATTTAGTTGTTTGATGTAATATCCGCCATTTAACCTAATGCTACTTCTTCGGTAGATAGGGCCATACCTAAACTCTGTGTTTAGCCTGCCATATAGTTTAGTGCTGGAAAACCCGTATTTAGCCTGGGGCGAAACAAATAATTTAGACTTGTTGGCATACGTATGTGTGTACTTAAATTTGAGCGCAAAATTATACCCCTCAACCGTATTAAAATTAATAAACTGCCAGAGAGGGTAATATTTTAACCTATCGTTTTCTCCCCATTTAAAATTATACCCAAGCAAAACATCAAAAGGCCTAAACCCATCGTGTTTGTTGGTTTCCAGTGTGTCTCCTTCTGCTTCTTTTTTCTCGGCCACAGTGGCACTATCCATTTTATGATA
>JAMOMJ010000409.1 GCA_027067135.1 Cyclobacteriaceae bacterium | reverse complement strand
GATATAGAGAGTAAAAACGAAAGTTTAAAAGAAAGCGAAAAAAAGTTTAGAGACCTGTTTGAAAAATCGGGTGATGCAATTTTACTTATTGTGAACGGCTTGTTTGCAGAATGTAATCAGGCAGCCGTTAATATGTTAGGGTATAGTTCAAAAAAAGATTTTTTAAACACGCATCCACACCAATTATCTCCACCAACACAGCCCGATGGTAAAACTTCGATAGATAAAGTAAACGAAATGATTAACATGGCCTTAGAAAATGGCTCTCATCGTTTTGAATGGATTCACACCAAAAAAAATGGAGAAAATTTTCCGGTTGAAGTGTTGCTTACAACAGTTTCTAAAAAACCTGAAGCCGAAATTATTCATACTGTATGGAGAGATATTACCAGTAGAAAAAATAATGAGAATAAACTTAAACTATACAACAAAGAAAATAGTGATATTAAAGTGGCTCTTAATCGATCAGCCATTCTTGCTTATACTGATGTAAAAGGAAAAATTATTTATGTAAATGACAAATTTACTGAACTTTCGAAATACTCAAAAAAAGAATTAATTGGAGCAGACCACCGAATCTTAAATTCGGGCTACCACTCGAAAGAGTTTATGAAAGATTTGTGGACAACTATTAAATCAGGAAAAGTATGGAGAGGAGAAATTAAAAACAAAGCAAAAGATGGCTCCTTTTATTGGGTACAAAGTACAATTGTTCCTTCTGTTGGTGAAAACGGAAAAATTACTAAATTCATAACTATCCGATATGATATTACTGACAGAAAAAATGCAGAATTAATAATTAAGAAACATCAGGAAAATCTAGAGGATAAAAATATAAAATTAGAAAAAATAGCTTGGTCTTTTTCGCATAATGTTCGGGCACCAATCGTAACAATAATGGGTCTTTCTAATATATTTAATTATGAAAATGACTGCGATCAATTTAACAAAGAAATAATAAGTAAAATTCAGAAACCAATTAACTCTTTGAACAAATTAGTTTCGAGTATTGTTAAAGACATTAATGATATTAACTAGTTCTACTTTGTTACATTTAAGTACTTAAATGTAACAAAGTAGAACTAAAGTTGCTGTATCTACTCAGGTACCTACTCCCAACTTATCAAGAATAGCCTGATCGGTTGATAATATTTCCATATCATCGAATTTATTGTACTTTACTGAAATAGTTTCTTTTGGAAAGCCTAAAATATATTGTTTAAACAAGTTCGGTTTGCTGATTGAGTAGCTTCTGATTTTACTCAAATCAACAGTTTGTTTTTCAAACAATACCCTTGCCGTTAAAGTCTCTTCTTCGATTTCATACTTGGTTAGTATTTTTAGCATAATTTGAATTAGAAAGAAAAGTGGCACAATGGAGAAATTCCAAATAGAGGTGCCATAACTAAATTGCCACACCAATGCTAAAGTTAAAAAACTAACCCAAAATAACAACGAAAACGTTGAGGTAGATGCTTTAATTATTTTCATAGAGAAGCAATCTTTACCAAGATTAATTCGTTATGGCAAAGAGCAAGTAAACAAAATAGTTATTTCAACTTAATAAAACCTGCAAGCAATTGAGATGCTTCGGATAATTTCCTCAGCAAGACGTACTAGAAGTTAGCCTAAGTCTTAATGCCTATAAATTTACAAAAACGCACTAGTTCTTTTGCACTTTTACTCCCCATAAGGAACCCAAATGTTTTTTATCTCGGTGGCGTGCCTTAAAAAGTCTTGCGCATTTACATGCTTCGGGTTAAACCAATCTCGGTTTTTGCCGAAGTTTACCCACGTGCGCTTCATGTTCTCAGCAGCAGCATGTTGCACCATTGAGCTTCCTTCTTTAGAGCCAAAATACCAAAGTCCATCCATATCATCGTGGTTAGCAAGCACTTTAGCTAATTCTTCTTTATCACCCGTGATAATATTTATTACACCACCTGGTACATCCGAAGTTTCCAATACTTGGTATAAGTCTGTGGCAGAAAGCGGAGCCGTCTCAGATGGAATGGCCACCACTGTATTACCCATGGCAATTAATGGAATTACCGTAGAAACAAACCCTAGCAACGGAGCTTCATTAGGGCAAACAACGCCCATTACACCAATAGGCTCTTTCATTGCCAATGTTACATTACGATGTGGTGTAGCGTGCACACTGCTATCGTATTTATCGGCATAGGCCGCATAGGTAAATAGACAGCCAATCGAAGCCTCCACCTCTTGCATTGATTTTTTAATAGATTGGTTAAGTGCAGCTGAAAGGCGCTCTGCAAATTCAGTTGCTCTTGCTTCCAAATTCTCCGCCATATAATAAATAATTTGGGCACGTGTATGCTCCGTAGTTCCAGCCCATTTGCTAGCAGCATGCGCTGCTTCTACTGCATTACGAATATCCTTTCTATTCCCTTCGCCTACTTCACCAATTATATTTCCTTTGGTATCTAATACATTTCTGTTATAGCCACCATCAGGTCGTTTTTGCTTACCGCCTACATAGAACTTAGCTGTTTTATCAAGTGATGGAATTCCATTTGCTCCACCAGACAATTTCTCAGTTAGCTTTTTAGTTTCAGGAGCCAATTTAAACTCATCTTCTACTTTCAACTTTACGTATTCATAAAGTCCTTCTAATCCACCTTCTCTTCCAAAACCAGATTCTCTATATCCACCAAAACCAGAGGCCGCATCAAACATATTGGTGCAGTTAATCCAGATAGTGCCAGCTTTTACTTTGGGTGCAATGTCTAAGGCAAGATTTATGTTCTCAGTCCATAAACTGGCTGCCAAGCCATAACGTGTGTTATTTGCTAGTTTTACAGCCTCCGCAGGAGTTCTAAAGCTCATGGCAACGAGTACGGGGCCAAATATTTCTTCTTGGGCAATCGTAGCCGCAGGAGCTACATTGGTAAATAAGGTAGGAGGATAAAAACATCCTTCACTTGGGCATTCCCAAGACGGCTGCCATAATTCAGCTCCTTCATCAACGCCCTTTTGCACGAGTTCTTCAATCGTTTTAAGCTGTACAGGAGCTACAATCGCACCAATATCAATGCCTTTGTCTAGCGCATTACCAATGCGAAGCGATTCCATTCGTTTACGAATTTTATCATACAGCTTATCAGCAATACTTTCTTGCACCAATAATCGAGAGCCTGCACAACAAACTTGCCCTTGGTTAAACCAAATAGCATCAACCACTCCTTCTACAACGCTGTCAAGGTCGGCATCTTCAAACACGATAAAAGGAGATTTACCTCCTAATTCTAGTGATAGCTTCTTCTCAGTGCCTGAAGCAGCCCTTCTAATAATCCTACCTACTTCAGTAGAACCCGTAAATGCTATTTTCTTAATACCAGGATGATCTACCATAGCAGCACCCGTTTTACCTTCACCTGTAATTATATTTACCACTCCGGCAGGCAACCCTGCTTTTTCGCAGATTTCTGCAAACAGAATGGCTGTTAACGAAGTAAATTCAGCTGGTTTTAAAATAACAGTATTCCCCATGGCTAGAGCAGGAGCAATTTTCCAGCTCAACATCAACATAGGAAAGTTCCAAGGCACAATTTGCCCTACAACACCAATCTCTTTATAGTCAGGTAATTTTTCTTCCTGAATTTGTGCCCAACCTGCATGATGGTAAAAATGACGAGCTACCAATGGAATATCAATATCTCGAGTTTCACGAATTGGTTTCCCATTATCCAACGACTCTAATACGGCAAATAACCTAGCATGCTTTTGTATTTGTCTTGCAATCGCATATAAATACCTTGCTCTACCATGGCCTCCCAATTTAACCCAGCCTTTTAAGGCCTTATTCGCTGCCTTAACAGCATCATCTACATCTGCGGCATTAGATACAGGAACGGAAGCTAACTTTTCTTGCGAGCAAGGGTTAATGCTATCCATATATTTTTTAGACTTTGGAGCAACCCATTTACCATTAATAAACTGCTTAAAATTAGGCTTATGGTCGTTTAACCACTGCATTGCCATGTCTTTAGATTCTGGAGCTGGTCCGTATTCCATTGATTCAAAAATTGAAGCTACACTCATTATATTTTTATTAAGCTACTGGGTGTCTGTAACTAGCAGAATATCTCCCCGTAGTAAAATGTTCTAATTGTCTTTCTATATCGCCAAGTAAGCTGCTAGCACCAAACCTAAATAGTTGATTATTCAACCACTCATCGCCTAACTCTTCTTTAATAAGGATGAGCCAAGTAATTGCATCTTTTGCTTTGCTAATGCCGCCTGCAGGTTTAAATCCTACTTTAAATCCTGTTCTTTCGTAATAATCGCGAATGGCTCGTACCATTACCAAACTTACAGGCAAAGTGGCATTTACAGGTTCTTTTCCTGTACTGGTTTTTATAAAGTCAGCACCTGCCATCATACAAACCTGACTTGCCTTGGCTACATTGGTTAAGGTTGCCAACTCACCTGTTGCTAAAATGGTTTTTAGGTGAGCATCGCCACAAGCTTCTCTAAAGGCTTTTACCTCGTTGTAAAGTGCTTCCCAATTACCTGTAAGTACGTTGGCTCTGCTGATAACAATATCAATTTCTTTCGCACCTGCAGCTACCGAAGCCTTAATCTCTTCAATTTTTTGAGCACTAGTGATTTGCCCTGCTGGAAAACCCGTTGAAACCACAGCAACCGGAATACCACTACCTTTTAAAGTTTTTAATGCAGCTGGAATTAAGTTGTGATACACACAAACAGCACCTGTTGTTAAGGGTTGTTCAAAATTTAGTGCTTGCAAAATATCTGCACGAACTGGCTGCCGAGCTTTGGCACATAACCGAGCCACATTGCCATCGGTATCGTCACCAGCAAGTGTAGTTAAGTCGATGCAAGTCACTGCTCTTAGTAACCAAGCCGCTTGCCACTCTTTTTTAACGGCACGCCTAGTACCCATGGTAGAAGCCCTTCTTTCAACAGCACTCCTATTTATTTTTATCCTATTGATGAGACTCATATCCAATTCCGTACCAGGATTGCGTTGAATATGGCTTTTTGCAGAATCTTTTTTCATAACTACTTTTACCTAACTCGATTTCTTAAAAAGATAAAATCAAGGGTGTAAAAATAAGATAATATCCTTTATTAGGCTTAAGAAGCTTCTCAAAAAGGAAAAATATTATAAATGGCTTGGTAGAGCCCCTGAGATTACAAGCCTTACGGCTACCATTGACAGATTTGTATAAAGAGGTTCCAAATCATCCTGTTTTTTATTCCGAGGTACGAGGAATCTTCTGCTTTTCGAAGATAACTTTCCAGCCTCACAAGATTCCTCGTACCTCGGAATAGAAAAGAAATCTTTTGTGATTCCGCCATTCCCTCCGCTGATTTTTTTAAAATTCCAGCCTTGTAATGACGGTCAAAATAGGCATACTATGAAATAAGAAAGCTAATGCACTATCTCGCACTCTTTGCAGAACTTACGCTTGCCCGGCTTGCGTTTTTTAGGTTTTCGCTTGTGGCCAAAATAGGATGGGTCTGAATATTGAGGCTTTTTCATTTCCTTCTCCATCTTTTTGTACTTTTTTACATTGGCAATCATCCGTTCTTTGTACTCTATTATTTTTTGATCGAAATAATAATCATACGGATGAACAAATTTGGAGTAGCTGTAGGATTTATCCTTTGCGTACTTGGCCGAAACTGTAACCGAAGTAGAAGGTAAAATCTCTACACTATTTTGCGCAAATACAGACGAGCCAACGAATACAAAAAGAATAATAAGCTTGTTTATCATATTTAATTAACAAGCTGAAGGCAAAAAAATTGCCCCATCAACTGACGGAGCAATAAAAAATAACCAAAAAAAATACTTTATTTTTAAAGAGGCTATTACGAGCCTCTATTATCTATCGCCCGTTTGAATTAACTCTTATTTGAATACGATCGTAAACCCAAGGCGCCATTGGTTCTTCCTTAACCCAAAGTCCTGCGTTTTTAGCCTTAGCTGTTTCCTGCAATTTCATTAAATTTTCCTGAGTTACAAAGAATC
>JAMOMJ010000408.1 GCA_027067135.1 Cyclobacteriaceae bacterium | reverse complement strand
ATTTAACTCTTTTATTGCTTCCACGAAAATAGGATCGTAATCCCCATAAGCCGTTTGGTAAAACCCTAAATTATCCATAGTTACTTTTTCTGGAAATACTTGCATTAAATCCTGAGCAATAAATCCATATTGAATATCAGTTGGTCTTTTTATTCCTGTTTGAGTATCATTCCATAAATAAGTGACCCCTTTCATTTTAGAAATTTTTTCTAAAGCAGTCTTTCCTTCAATTTTTACGATGTCTTTTTTTAATCTTCTGTCACTATTTCCAGCCCAACTTCCTGACGTTGATTTTGATGCTTGACCATCTACTTCTAATGCATTAGTTGTAGGGGTTCTGTTAATTCCCACTAGTCCATTTCCTCTAACTATTAAAATATTGCCTGTTGTGGTGTTATGAATATTAAAATAGTTACTGGAAGCAGTATTGTCTGCTTTTGCATAAACGGTCCATTTTCTACTAGTTTGGTTGGAATTTTTAAAAAGAATTCTTGCACCATCACCTGCTCCAGTTTCAGTAACAGATATTTGCCCTACCGAACCTGTACTATTTGAAACTATATCTAAAAAACTACTAGGGCTTTCGTTGTTTATACCAACTTTACCATTGGTGTAAATATTATCGTTTATACTATTAGGGGCAGTTCCTCCTGTTTCGTGCCAGTCTGCGTCTTGTAAACCTGTAGGATCAACAAAAGATACTTGTCCTACTCCATCAGTTTGCATAATTTGGTTTGCTGTACCATTTGTTAAAGGCATGTTATATGAGTCATTGATATTTAGTAAGCCGTTTTTGTAAATGGTTAATGCATTGCTTCTGTTTGAAGTATCTACTCCATTACCTATTACAAAAAGGCGGTCTAAATTGCTCCAAGTATTTGTGCTATTAGGGGCATAGATTGTGTTATAGCTACCTATTGTTGTTTCTCTAAAGGAAAATGCCGTTGTATAAGCTCCCATTGCTGTTGAAAAATTTCCCGAAGCAGTTGTATTTCGCCCCATTGCAGTTGATTGATAACTAGAAGCAATTGTGTTATATCCTGAAGCAAATGAATAAGGGCCAACATTTCCTAAATCCCATTGATTTCCATCAACATATCCTGCCCTAAAGGCTGCTTTTCTTGGATTAAAAAACATACGTGTTCCTGCACCCGAAAGTGTTAGATTTGCTCCAGAATTATAAGTTCCAGTAACTTGAAAGCCATCGGCACCTTCAATACTTACAGCACCGTTATCAGCAGTTATTATGCTTCCAGCACCAGCACCGCCTTCATCATAAGCTTGGTCTAAGGTGTTTTGGGTATTTGTATCTGTGAAAATTGCTGTTGGATTAATAAAATTTACTTGTCCAGCACCATTTGTAGCCATTACTTGATTGGCACTACCATCTGTAAGGGGCATATTATATTCGTCATTAATATTCATTAACCCACTTTTGTAAATGGTAAGGGCATTGCTTCGGTTTGATGAATCTTCTCCATTTCCAATTGCAAACAACCTATCGGAGTTGTTAAAAACAGTAGTGCTTGCCGGAGTATAGGTAGTAGGGTAAATACCAAAAGAAATTTCAGAAAATGAATAAGCTCTAGTGTTATTACCAACAGCAATTGATTTATTTCCCGAGGCAGTAGAATTAGCACCTATAGCAATAGATGAAGAAGCAGTAGCATCAGAATAAACCCCTAAAGCAATAGAAGAAGTGCCTGATGCGATTGTGCCGTAACCACTAGATATTGAGTAATTTCCGGATGCAGTAGCATAGGTGCCAATTACAACTGATGTTGTTCCGGAAGATGTACTAAATCCTCCAAGAGCTACTGAATTAGAACTTGAAGCAATATTATTTACCCCAACGGCAAAAGAGTTGTTTCCAACATTAGCATTATCCCATTGTGTCCCATTTATACTACCCGCTCTAAAAGCCGCTTTTCTTGGGTTAAAAAACATTCTGGTACCGGCACCCGGAGACCCAATGGTTGCTCCTGAACCTATATTTCCTGTTACATGAAAGCCATCTGTACCGTTAATTCTTACTGCACCATTATCAGCTGTAATTATTCTTCCTGCTCCGGCACCCCCTTGGTCGTAGGCTTGATCTAGGGTGTTTTGGGTATTGGTATCTGTGAAAATTGAAGTTGGAGTTACCCAAAATATATTACCTGCTCCATCAGTTTGCATAACTTGACCGTTGCTACCTCTTGTTGAAGGTAACAAATAATTATTAGATGTTGTTGTTCCTATTGAAACTCTACCTAAAAAGTAACCAGCATAACCAGTGGGACTTAGTACATCTAAATATACTCCATAATGAGTTCCGTTTGCTGAGGTATCTATAAGATTATAGGTGCCATATTTGTTTCCTGACCCTGTTCCGGATAATATGTTATAATTTCCGTAATGATATCCATCTCCTGAATTATCTATAAAAGTCTCATTTCCTTTTTGTTTTCCACTTGCTATTCCGCCTAAAGAATTTGAAACCCCAATATGTTCTCCAATTCCTTCAGAATCAATGTTATTTGAAATTCCAATAATGCTTCTATAGGAACTACTGGAAGTAAAATTATTATTAAGCCCTTTAATTATTCCGTTTGTAGAATTTCCGTTAAAATTTTGTTGGATGCCATCAAAGCTATTATTGATTCCTGTTGTCGAAAAATTTGTTTTAATTCCAGAAGATATAAAAGCATTACTGTTAATACCCGATAAATTAACGCTAAGCCCTGTTTTTATGCTTGCATTATCTGCTGGCAAACTAAGTGTAAGTCCGTTTGGTGAAGATGCATTGTTGTTTTTAATAAAAGCTCCTATAGTCTCTGAAGTGTTTATACTCAGTGTAGTAGAGGAAGAAAAATCGCTTGTTCCTATATTTACTTTTCCATGGGTATAAATATTGTCATTGATATCGTTTGGAGGAGTTCCTCCGGTTTCAAAAAAATCTGCATCGCTTGTTCCTAACATCGCTTTCCAAGTACTAGAACCATTATCCCAATAATAATAACCAGAAGTATTAGTACCAGAAGTTGTAGTAAGATATACTAACATTCCTTGTTGTGCAGCAGTAGGAGGAGTTGTTGGAAATGTATCTATACGTGGAATTAACAAGCCATCGATATTAGAAGGATTTGTTTGATTGGTTGCAGTTATATCTAAACTTGCTTTTGGGTTGGTATTGTTAATTCCTACTTGTGCATAATGAGGAAACCCAAATGATGCTATTATAAGAAAAATGATAATCTGTTTCATTGGTTTAATTGGTTTCTTTTAATATCTGAAGCCTTTGTTTTTTTTATCTTGTAATTTTGCAAATAACAGATACGGGTTTTTAATACTATCTCATTAAGCTCAATGTAAATTTGGTTGGTTTTTTCCTTTTCTTCATTTACTTTCATACTTCCTTTTTCTCAAATAATATTTGGAACTGCTCCAATAGTTAAATCGATTGAATTTGATTGACTAAAACCACATAAGGATGACATTAGAAATAAGATTAAAACAGGTGTTGTTTTCATAATAAATAGTTTAATAGTATTGAACGGTTTCAATAACTATTTTAAAATCTGATTCATCAAGACCGTCAGCTCCAGTTACTCCAATAATTAAACGATAAGAACTATTGATAGCAGTAAAGTTGGTAACCATTCGTTTATGATTTTGTTTTTTACGCCCTTTTTTATTGTAATCCCATTTATGGTCTGCTTCACAAGTAATACAATACGGTAAATTAGGAACAACAAAATCTTCACCAATATTAATTTGATAAGCATAAAGGCTTAAATTATCTTTCTTGTGTTTTGGTATTAGCGTTATTGTTGTAATACTATGTGCTGGGATAATTCCGGTAAACAGGATGTGTTTACCAGTAAACTTATATTTTTGAGTTTTTGGAAAGCAAGCGTTTTGGCTACTCCAAGCCCAAGATAAATCATCTAAAAACCTTCCTTCATTAAGGTTTCCCCCGTAAGATATCTCTTTGCCTATTTCAAAATCAATTGCATTAATAAAACTTTCTTTTACTTGTGCTGAGGTGTTGAGAAACTGAAAGCTTATTAGTAATATTAAAAGATGTTTCATTGGTTATAAATTGATTAAATTTTCTTTTTTCACCCACATATCTTGATAGCCACTTTCATCCAACTTTATTAAATAATTGCTTCCTGTTGCTTTAATAATGGTTCCTTTCATTACTCCGCTTCTAGTGTTAATACCTACGTGGTCACCTAGTTTAAAACCTGTTACCGTTTTTGTTTCTTTATTTTCAGCCGTTTTCTTTTCCTCTGTTTGTTTTTTCTCTGCTGTACTTCGAGTCATTGTATCATCGGTCACCCAATATCCTCTTCCGTCATCGAGTAGTTTTACATAATAACGATTATCAAAACTAGTGTCCTTTTTGTTTACTTCTGCTGGGAAAGTGCCGTTTGAAAATTGTACATCTACCATATCTCCAATGTTATAGCTAGTTTTTTCTGTTGCTTCTAAATTTGGTTTATTGGCACAATCTCCCACTTTTCCAGTTAATCTGTTTATTGCCTCTTGACTAGGTATGTAGTAAGATATTTCTTTTATTTTCCAAGTTCCATTTTCTTCTACTCCTCTATATCTAATACTTTTTGATTTTTCTTTATCGTAAAACGAAATGGCACCTTCCTGTTCTTGTTTCACTATTGGATATTGACAATACGTATTTTGAAAAGAATTTAAATTATTGATTATTTTATCTAACCACATTTCGGTATAATCTTTTAATACTGATCCGTTTTCAAAACTACTTTCCGACAAGACTTTGTATAAATGAGCTTTTGCCTCTTGTGGAGCGGAAGCTATTAATTTATAGTGAATGAAGTAGAAAAGTTGTTTGTCTGATTTAAAAACAGGAGCATCTTCAACCCAAGGTAAACTAGATACAGTTGATGAGGCAGCTTGTTCGTTATCTATATCTGATAAAGATTTCATAGTATCAATTTCAGTAGAAGTATATTCTTTTTTACTGATTACTTTTTTATCTCCTTCAATTGCATCTGCTAGTATTCTATTCCATGGTCCGTCTGTTCCCTTTCTAAAAAGCATTGTTTCATAGGTATGTTCTGCTTTTTCTATTTCGGTATTTGAAACTTTTCTGCTGTAAATCACTTTTACATTAAAAGTAACCATTTCGGGACTTCCCCAATTAAATTTTGTATTGTCT
>JAMOMJ010000407.1 GCA_027067135.1 Cyclobacteriaceae bacterium | reverse complement strand
CCCAAACGGCTACCCCGCCGCAACACACCTGCAAGGCCTCTATATTCTCGGGGGCTTAAGCTCACGAGGAATGACCAGCGCACTACTGAGCGCCGAACTGCTCGCCTGCCAGATCAACGGTGAACCGCTACCGCTGGAACAAGAGCTGGTGGATGCGCTTAACCCAGCACGCTTTCTGGTGCGGGACTTGAAGCGGGGTAATGCTCGGTAGGATGTCATGTGGCACTTACCCCTTTCCGCCTCTTTTTCTGCACCTCCTTTGCTAACTAAAAAAGCAGCAGATTCCAGTTTCTCTTGTAGTTTCATAAATATTTTTTCTGAGCCCATCATTGACATTCCTTCGTTTGCTTAGACTATCAGGATGTATTATTGATCTATAAATGCCAATAAATGAATAATTAGACTAACTGGGGCTTTGGCTCGTAACCCTGATTAAAGAGCAGATTAGCGAAGCGTAATCCGACGAATGAAATGCAGCTTGAATGATTAACCACGGTGGGTGGTGCCCACCCGGCTGGTATTAGGCAAAATACGACTTGAGAGACTTGGTGATGTCAGGAAATTCCCTAAGAACTTTTTTATCTTCTGTAACCAAAGTAACACCCAAGTACTGAGCTAGCGCAACAAACTCACAATCGTAGGCCGAGCAATTATTTGAACTCACAAGCTGCATAATATGAGCTGAAGGAATCTCAAACTCGTTATCAGTTAACAGCTTTTCAGCCTGTTGAATAATAAGTAACACCTCATCAAAAGCTAAAATATTTTTTCGTAAATACTGGCTTAAAACATTTCTAAATTCGCTACGCCATAATATGGGGGCATTCCAGCCCGAATCAGCTAATAATAATTGTTCTGCTAGCTGAGATTTCTCACCAGAAATATAAAAGTAAGAGATAATGTTGGTATCAACAACAATCATGGCCTGCCTTCATTTTTAGCCGCATTTAGCTCGTAATCAGTCAAAGGGTGGTCGGCTGTTTTTTCCCTTAATTTTCTGGCTACAGAAATATGCTCAGAAACATCAATTTTATGGGGGACAAGAGTGCGCTCTACGCAATAGAGTATCTCGCTATTCATACTTCGATGGTGAGCTTGGGCAGCTTCCTTGAGTCGGATGTAAAGATCATCGGGTATATTTTTAATAGTGAGGGCGGGCATAGAGTGAATCTCCAATTAAAAACCAATATGGTTTCATATTGGTTCTTATGTTGGTATAGGTCAAGGAATATCACCAAATGAAAATGGGTAAAGCTATACTTTGCGAAACTGTGATATGCGGGTTATACGAAGAGTGCCGGGTGATTGGTACTCCTATCGTGACCGATCGATTGGCTTTAATGTTACTCCGGCCCCAATTATTCGGCAGATTAATCGCCCCTACTGTGATCTGAGTTACGAGTTGAATAAGCCAAGCCACCGGACTAATGCCTGTTATTAACTCGCCTTTAACAGCTCTTCACGAATAACTTTACGTAATGTCTCTTCAAGCTCACGATCATGAGCTTTGATATGCTCTCTCAAAGCATTGTTGATTAGAGTTTGGTAATTACCTCCACCCGCTTCATGCACCAAGCCTTTAAAGTGCTCGATAACATCAGCGTCAAGACGAATGGTAATTCGTTGCTTAGTAGGATCAGGTCTAACTACGGCCCCCCTTTTTCCTTTTGAAAAATTTTCACTCATAGCTTAAGCCTCGAAAATAGTATTTTTATCCTCTAGAGAAAACACCGCATCAGCAAAGTCAATGCCATATTTTTTCAAATTGCCCCTAGCCTTCTTTCGATTTCATTCTTAACCCATTCACACACTGCATGCACAAACGGTGTACGAATCAAGTAGTGTTAATAAACTGGTTGAGGAATTTTCAACTCAGGCACTCGCTGAATTTGATAGTGAAGTTCGTTTTAGAGCTTTTGCCTCTCGTGGAAATATCGACAAAGGATTGAGTTTGCTAGACAAGCTGGATGATCACTTTTCCAAAGACTAACATTGTGAATCAGCGATTGCTAAAAGCAAAAAGTGTGTAATTTTTCTAGGGCCTGGGGCAATCATAATATGCACCCCTACACATGCTTGCTCAACATAACGGCTTCGCGGATATAACCTTATTCATTAGGACTGTTAGTCCTCTGAATTCAAAATAACCCACTTAAAAAACTCTTTTCCTTTATCTGTAATAGATACAATCTCATTACTATTTGTTGTAACCAGCCCAAAAGCAACTGCTTCCGGTAAGTTTTTTATAGATTTGACTTCAACCCATGCCTCAGTAAGTAATTTCGCTCGAGAAGATATAAAACCATCAATTTTTCCCGACTTCTGATACCGTTCAAATTCCTCAAACTCCTGATGATTTGAGTTTTTAGTCTTTGATTCATCTAACCTTATTTTTAGAGACTGCAATTCCTTGTCTTTTTGAAATATTTCTTTTTCTTTTGACAATAGTTGTTTTTGAGTTTCAACATCACCACCTTGTAATGAAAGATATTTTGACCAGATTGCGGAAATTAACTGCCCAAGCTGTATCTTGTCATAATCTTTGGGTAAAAGGTGGAGCAAGTCGTCAGTAAGTTCGGGAAATCTATTACTAATTTCAGAATATGTGGCTTCGGAGTCAAAAATTGTAATAATTTTATTAAGATCAAAATTATTACCCTTTTTTGATTCCTCTCGTAGTACGTGTTTTATTTCTCGATCAACCCAAGAAGATTTTAATGATTCTTTTGTAAAAAAAAGAAGTGCAATATCTGCTTTATCTAAGCCATCACGAAAAATCGATTTCCGTAAATTATCACCGGGCAATATCTTTCTTTTATCAATCCACACATTAATGTAGCAATCCTCCAGGTCGTCAACTAACGGCTCAATATATGACTTTTTATCACTGGATGAATGGCTAATAAATACTAGTACTGATTGTCCCATTTTAACTCCCTTTTCCTAACCCTAATTATCAGCCATGATGGGCACCACCCACCATGATTAATGATTCGAACCACATTATTTTTACCACCTAGCATTGGAAGCCCATGAAGGTTCATTTTTTTGATTGAGGGGGGAATTCCCCTCCCCAAATATTCTATGGGTGTTTTTTATTTATGAGCGGTGCCCACCTTAGGGTTAGATACCCTGGCTACCCGATTATGTTTTTGGTTATACTAGAAAAGCAAAAGGCCCTACATAAATGTAGGGCCTTGAAAGACACTGTACTGGATTGCAATCTCCGATGTACGGCGGCCACTGAAGTGGACTTAAAGCCCGATGCTTTCGCAGAGCGGGAACAGATTCAGAGTACTAAACTACAGATAATCAGTCAAGGAGGTCATTCCAAGCCCATGAAGCATACATTGTTGGATCTTAAGAATGTCTGCTTTATCAAGAACTCTAACATCATAAATTCTTTTTCCTGTGCCATCTTTTTTTTCGAAAGGCAGGTAGAGCCGATCAAATGACACTGTATATATCATATCGGCCTTTACCCACTGAAATTTAGAGTT
>JAMOMJ010000406.1 GCA_027067135.1 Cyclobacteriaceae bacterium | reverse complement strand
GCATACGATATGGCAAAAAACAAAGGACTCCATTTGGGGGCGCATATAATTATGGGCTTACCGGGCGAAACAAGGGAGGAAATGCTGTTTCATGCTGTGGAATTATCTAAGTTACCTATTAATACCCTTAAAATTCACCATCTTCAAATAGTTAAACATACGATGATGGCATTTCAATATAAAAATGTGCCCGATAAATTCGATTTGTTTTCAATTGATGAATACATAGATTTTATAACTGAATTTATAGCACGGCTAAGACCCGATATTATCATAGAGCGTTTTATAAGTCAATCGCCCTACCATCTTTTAATTGCCCCCAAATGGGGGTTGAAGAATTTTGAAATTGTTCCAAAAATTGAGGAAAAACTAATTGAAAAAAACCTTTGGCAGGGGAAATTATGGAAACGGGCTCAATATGCTTAAAAACACTACTTATAGTTCATTCATTTATGTGTTTCTCCCGCAGATATCGCTGATTTACGCAGAAAAAAATCACTCCCTTGTTGGTGTTGTTTCACCAACAAGCTATCCACTGGTCGTAGGATCGCTGCGCTTAACCTACGACCTAATACAGTTTAAAGGAATTTTATCACACTTAAATTAACTTTTTTCTTCGGGCAAATCCCTCTGAATGACGGAAATAGCAGTATTTTTATATAAATAACAGAGCCGATAGTAAGAGCTTTAAAAATGCTGTTATACATAGAACTTAGCCCTTTAATTCAAACGCCTGTCTGGCAATTTCCAGTTCCTCGTTGGTAGGAATTACCCAAATAGCAACTACAGATTCAAGAGCCGATATTTTTCGTTCACCACCTCTGGCTTTATTTAATTCAGCATCTATTTCAATACCCAAATGACTGAGGCCATCAACAGACATCGACCTGATGACTGCACTGTTCTCTCCTACCCCTGCCGTAAACACAACCGCATCTGGTTTGGCACCAATCGCAGCCATGTAAGCTCCAATATACTTTTTTATACGGTATGTATAAATTGCTAATGCAAGCATAGCTTCTTTATCACCAGCTTCTGCTCGTTCGGTAACACTGCGCATATCATTATCTCCAGCAAGTCCTTTTAAACCACTTTCTTTATTTAATAATGATTTAATCTCTGGCAGGCTATAACCGAGGGTTTCGTTTAAGTAGAAAATCACACCCGGGTCGATATCGCCACTGCGAGTACCCATTACCAAACCCGGCAATGGGGTTAAACCCAAGGTGGTGTCTATACTTTTACCTTGCTTAACAGCAGCCATACTTGCTCCATTTCCTAAATGAACGGTAATCACATTTAACTCTTCCAATGGTTTATTCAATAAAACGGCAGCTCTTTTGGTAATATAACGGTGCGAAGTACCATGAAACCCATATACACGAATGCCATTTTCTTTGTATAAACTGTTAGGAATGGCATAACGAAAGGCCTCTTCTGGTAATGAGTGATGAAAAGCCGTATCGAACACTGCTACTTGGCGTGCATTAGTAAATATTTTCTCAGCTACTTCAATGCCAATTAAATTAGCAGGGTTATGCAGGGGAGCCAAAGGCGAAAGCTCCTTAATTTTATCTTTTACTTCTTGAGTTATCTCAGTAGTGCTAGAGAAACTCTCTCCACCGTGTACCACCCTGTGGCCAACTAAATCAACCTCTTTTGCTGAAGAAAGCACACCCCAAGCTGAATCAATAAGCAACTCTGCAATACGATTCATCCCTACCGTGTGGTCTTTAATTGGATTAGCTTCAATATGTTTTACTTCTTCATCGGAATCAGGGTGCTTTTTATGCGTAAGAATGCTTTCATCCTCCCCTACTTTTTCGACCAAACCTGTGCATAACACAGTACCCTTTGGCATAGCAAATAATTGATATTTTATGGAGGAACTTCCTGTATTTATAACGAGTACTTTCATGTTTTAAGTTATTGGGTATTGGTTATCAGTTATTGAGTTAATTGTTATTAGCGATGTTACTGTTAACCATTAACTTATTAACCGATAACAGCCTATCCTTCCTGCGCCTGAATAGCTGTAATTATTACGGTATTAACAATATCCTCTATCAAACAACCACGGCTTAAATCATTTACCGGTTTATTAAGGCCTTGCAGTACCGGGCCAATAGCTATGGCACCCGTTTCTCTTTGAACTGCTTTATAGGTGTTATTACCGGTGTTCAAATCAGGAAAAACAAGTACAGAAGCCTGTCCTGCTACTTCTGAATTAGGTAGTTTTTTTAATCCTACCGCCATATCTACAGCCGCATCATATTGAATAGGGCCTTCCACCTTAAACTGAGGAGCTTTTTCTTTAAATAATTTGGTTGCATTACGCACTTTCTCCACTTCCTCTCCTTTTCCTGAATCACCCGAAGAGTAAGAAAGCAAAGCAACCTTAGGCTCAATCCCAAATCGCTCCGTGGTTTCTGCCGAAGAAATGGCAATCTCAGCCAACTCTTCTGCCGTTGGGTTAGGGTTTACGGCACAATCACCATAAGCCACTACCCTATCATCTAAGAGCATAAAGAATACCGATGAAACCACTTTATAACCAGGTTTTGTTTTAATAAACTGTAGTGCAGGTCGGATCGTGTGCTGGGTAGTATGTGCCGCCCCAGACACCATTCCGTCTGCTTCTCCTTTATGCACCATCATAGTGCCAAAGTACGATACATCGTGCATTAAATCAGTAGCCATTTCAAGCGATACACCTTTCGCTTTTCTAAGTTCAAAAAGTTCTTCGGCATAGCCTTTGCTTTTCTCTGTATCATCAGGGTCGATGATCGGTGTTTTGTCAAAATCGATTATTAACCCAAGTGTTTTTGCACGGTTCTTAATTTCCTCTGCATTGCCAAGAACGATCATATCAACCACATCTTTCTTCTGAAGGATTTCGATGGCTTGAAGCACCCTATCGTCATTACCTTCGGGCAACACAATTCGTTTACGGTTACTGGCTGCGAGTTTTTGTAACTGATAGATAAACATTTTAGGAGTCATGCCTGCCGCTTGAGTACTAACCACACGTTCTTCAAATGCTTTTAAATCTACGTGTTTATCGAAAAGCTCTAAAGCTATGTTAATTTTTCGATCGCTCGAATTGGTGATGGACGAACTAATATTACCTGCATTTACAGAGGTCTGGAAGGTAAAATCCTTAACCGACAACACAGGAAACATATTGGGCAAACCTTCTAGCAATTTGAATACTTCTTTGGGTGGATCAAAGCCACCTGTAAGCACCATACCCGAAATGCTCGGGAAATTCTGCGACCGATTTGCTTGCAACGCCCCCATTAAGATATCAATCCTATCCCCTGGTGTAATTGCCACACTCCCATCTTTCATCATTTTGAGGTAGTTATTCAGTTGCATGGCTACCGACTGAAATGAGGTGGCTAAGTTATCCAATTGATCTTCACCAAAAAGTACATGTGCATTTAATTGTTGGGCTACTTCTCTAAGGGTGGGGCTGCTTAAAATAGAGTCAGCAGGTATTACCGAATGAAACCCCGATATGGCTGGTAGCTGACTTTTCATTTCTTTGAGAAGTTCTTTTCTCCGTCCTTCCATCACCCGATTAATGATTACTCCTACTATTTTGGTATCCTGATGATGAAACGTTTCAATGGCCATGGTTAATGGACTCAAAATCTCATCCAAAATCCTACCCAACCCTTGCCCAATAATCAACACAGGCAATCCTAAATTTTTGGCTACTAATGCATTAATATCAAACTCAAAATAAGAGCCTTCTCCTATATAATCAGACCCTTCAACTATTACAAAATCATTTTTCTCCTCAAGTGCTTTAAACTTAAGCAGTATTGTTTCTACAAATTCATCAATATGACCTTTACCAATTAATTTCTGAGCCTCCTTTCTGTAAAATGCAAACGACTCCTCATACGATTGTGTTAAATGATAACGAGAGCATATTAATTCAATATTTTTATCTTTTATGCCTTTTACCTGATCTCTAATAATAGGTTTAAAAAAGGCTACCTTGGGAGTTTTACGCAAAATGGTTTCATAAACCCCCAGTGTAATCAATGATTTACCTGAATAGGGCTCGGCTGATGAGATAAAAATAGACTTTATCATTACTAAAATGTTTGGTGCAAAAGTACTTGAAGAAGTTGGAAGCAGGGTTAATTGTTAAATTGATTTATTGACTTTTGCTTCATTTTTATGCCGCTACTTTGTATATTTAAGTTTACTCAATTAACCTTATAAATTAGAAAAAAGCATTGCTATTATGCATAAAGTGTACAAGCCGTTAATTTTTACACTCTATGTTATATAATCTGCATATAGTAAAACAAGAATTGAAAATATTTAGCTGGTAAAAACTAATTTAAAAATTAGCATGAAAAAAGCTATACTCATATTGCTATTAATGCTTATATTAATTAGCAGTTATGCCCAAACACCAACATTATTAGGTACGCATGGGTCTAATTCTCCTCAAATACTGCAAAACTTAGGCGTGCAAATTGCCCGATACGGTTTTACCGATTATGAAATAAAGCATGTGTTAAATAGCGGAAGTACGGAAGCACTTGACAAGATTCGCACTTTAAACACCCTTAACATTAAACAGGTTGTGCATTTAACATGGCCTGATACCACCTCAAGTGAGGAATATGAGAGAATACCTACAGGAGCAGATAGTATTGAAGTGTTTCAATACCTAAGTGTATTTTTAGATATAGTAGGCTCTTCTATTGAGTATATACAAATTTCTCAGGAACCGTTTGGTGCATCTTCCTATAATCCGAATGAGCAAATAACAAATGTAATAAAATGGTGGAAAGCAGTAGCCTTATTTATAAGGGAAAAACAAGCGTTGAACCCAAATGGTTTAGGGCATATTAAATTAATTACAGGAGGAATTACAGGAGTTCCCGGAGCTCTTAAAAATCCTGATTCTCCAATAGTTCCTCTTATCGACTCTGTTATTGTGTTTGGTGAAAACTACTGCGATATAATTGATATTCATTTACATGTTGTTGATATTGCGATGGGAGAAGATATTATTAACTACATCAAATCCAAGACCAATCACCCTCTATCTTGTACCGAATGGAGCCAGGCAAAAGCAGTTACTTCAGATGGTACAAATTGGATAAATACTGTTAATACAGCTTTTCACCCTCCCCATGAATTTGCTGATTGGACTAATAAAAGAATAATTGATTCTGCCTATTCAAGCCCTATTGACAGTACTGAATGGAATATGCTTATTGCCACTTCGCCTTATACCAAAAATTTTATTCATGATTTTTATACCGTTATGGAAAGCAATTGCTTTGAGATGGCTTGTTATGCCGGCATTTTTCAATACGAGTCACCGGTATTTGATTGGAGTCAATTAATTGCTTCTAAAACTGTGGTGCAATATCGTTACCCCAACAATCCTTTTTATACTGATTTTATCGATTTATCCAGTACACTTCAAGGTGGCTTTTACAATGCCAACTGCTCGGTAACAAGTATTAATGATAGAAATACTAACCCAAAGCAAAGTTATTCGATTTACCCAAACCCGTTTAATAATTTTACAACTATTAAATTTGATAACCCCACAAACCAATTATACACCTTGAAACTTTTTAATATTTTGGGTGAAAATGTGAGGGTGATATCGAATATATCTACAGAAAAAATAATAATAAAACGCAACAACCTAAAAAGTGGCGTGTACCTCTTTCAATTACATTCGGGTGGGCAAGTGTATGCTGCGGGTAAATTGGTTATTGAGTAGAGTGGTACTGTTACACATAATTTCTAACAAACTCGTAGTAAGCCCTTACTCCGAGTTTCGAATGCCTTTTTACTGATTTACGTACTTTTTCAAGTTTGTTTATGTACTCTTTAAGCGTAAGTATTTACTTTATCTATTCTTTCTAGGGCTCAAAAGAAAATCTATGGGGGCTAGTATATTTGAGTTATGGAAAAGGATGTATTAAAAGAGCTTGTTAAGTTTCAATTTCCAATAGGCGTGTTGGATTATTTTGAATTGGTATCCGTGAA
>JAMOMJ010000405.1 GCA_027067135.1 Cyclobacteriaceae bacterium | reverse complement strand
GGGGAATTAGAGACCTCTCCTTTTTCCTGTACCGTGTATCTTTAATATTTGCCTAACCCCCATAGATTTTCTTTTGAGCCGATTAAAGCTGCTTTTGATGAACTTAATAACATCAAAAAAGGAGTGCAATTAGAGCTGGATTTCTAACTTTTGCGTAACATCAGTTATTAAACACTATGCCTATCTACCATAACTACTTCTATCCCAACCCAGATGGCAGTAAAAATTACAAAATTTTTACTTGGGACGAAGTAGCAGAATATTGGACAACTTGGCTATTGAAAAATAATATGGCTCTCAATAATCGATAAATATGGTAGTGCTTAATTAAGGATTATCTGTAATTAATATTAAACAATATGTATCCATTTTCATTTATTATCTTTCTATTATACTCTTCACCAGTTTGGTATCAATCAATTGACTCCCATATCCCAGAAACCAATGATGCTTTTGAAAGCAGGATAAATGAAAGCAGAATTGTACTTACAGGAGAGGCACACTACAATTCGTCATCGCCAGTAAACAAGTATAATTTTATTACCTATCTCAATAAGTACCATAACTTTACTGAGTATCTTATTGAATTCGGCTATGCAGAAGGTTTTCTTTTAACAAAATATCTTGAAACAGGAGATTCCACCTATATAGAGTTCAATACACTTTGTCCTTCTAAAGACTATCGTAATATGTGGAACGATCTTTTTCATTATAATCAATCTCAACCCAAGGAGAAAAGGATTACAGTTACAGGGATAGATTATGAAAGGCAACGCCCTGCTATTTATGCAATAGGTATTTTACTAAATTCATTAAATATTGATCCGTTGTTTGAAGAGCAACTACAGAGATTACGTAAAATAAATGAGGAAGAAAAAGTATGGAATCCTAAAGAGGAAGTTATTAAAATATTCGAGGAGTTAAAAGCCAATTTGCAAGAGCCTAAATTTAATCATCTGAAAGTTGAAGATGATTTCAAGCATCTAATAAGAATATTGGATAATAGTGCAAGCCACCTGCGAATGAAAGACCGAAATAAGGATTTTGTAAAAAACCTATCTAAAGTCTATGATCCTGAAAAAAGATATTTTGGCCAATTTGGAGGTGTTCATATTCGATGGGAGAAAAAATTCACATTTGCCAGTCAACTCATTAAATATTTTCCTGACCTAAATATGAACAATGTTGAAGTAATACCTACTCGATACTATAATGCTTTTAATACAACTAGTAATGGTGTCCGCAAAATTACAGGCGGTGGATATAGCTTTGCTATGAAGGACAAGGAATCGGTTTTTGAAACTGAGTTTGGAAATAAAATAGAGAATGGTATTTACTTACTACACGTTAGCAAAATGCCAGAGAAGCTATCCAAGAAAATACCAAAGGGATATAATTATATGATATATGTTAAAGGAACTAGGGCATTAAAATGGCAAAAATAATAGGGCTTTTTCGTTTATAATAGATTTTCTTATACTGTTGGTTTTATTTATTTTATTGAAATACACATAGCATATATGCTTCTTTGATCTAATCTGTTTGGTGCGTATCTATATTCAAACTAGCTTTATGGTATAGTAGAATTAGTCAATTTATTTATTTCAAACTGATTATTCAATTAAAGTTAATATCATGAATTATTTATTTAAAATCATTATTTCAGGAGCTCTAGTAATAGCTTTTATTAGCAATTCATTAGCTCAAAATGTACTTACATCCAAAGCACTCATTGAAATGAATCGGGTGTCTGCTATTGGCTTATCAAATGATAGGAAACAAGTGGTGTATCGTGTTTCTAAAGTTGATGTAGCCACCAATACAAGAAACTCCGAAGTGTTTGTTATCCCGATTGTAGGTGGTGAGGCAAAAAAGATTGAAGATTATTCAAGCTTAATTTCAGATAATAACCTTTCACCTGATGGGAATTACCGAATTGTAGAAGGTGAAGTGAAGATTGATAAAGTATTTGGAACAGACTATTATCCTGATTTGAATTCAACAAATGTCCAGATTTACAACTCGCTAAACTATCGCCATTGGGATACGTGGGAAGATGGTGCTTTTGGTCATTTATTTATTGAAGCTGTTGATGGTAGTACAAAAACAGATATTATGGCAGACGAACCTTTCGATTGCCCGCAAAAACCATTTGGTGGTTCTGAGGATTATACATGGTCGCCAGCAAGCAATAAAGTGCTATACGTTACTAAGAAAAAATCAGGAGTTGAATATGCCAAAAGCACCAATACAGATATTTATGAATATGATTTGGCCACAAAAACCACCAAAAATCTAACAGAATATAATAAAGGATACGATACCCAACCATTATTTTCAAGCAAAGGGCAACTGGCTTGGCTCCAAATGAAGCGTGACGGGTACGAATCGGATAAAAATGATATTATTATTTTTATGGATGACAAACCCGTGAACTTAACCGCCAGTTGGGATGGAACAGTAAATGGGTTTAGCTGGAGTAACGATGGGTCTAAAATCTACTTTACTGCACCTGTTGGAGGAACCGTGCAGATATTTGAGTTAAAAATCCCGAAATCAGCTGATAAGGTTTCTGCACCAAAACAAATTACCGATGGGCAGTTTGATGTGAATGGCATTGTTGGTCAGGCTAAAAATATAATGGTGGTATCACGCAGAGATATGAACCACGCTCCTGAGCTCTACACCGTTAACTTAAAAAATGGGGAAATGAGTCAACTGACTCACGCCAACGATGCTTATTATAATAGCATTTCTTTGAGCAAGATTGATAAACGCATTATTAAAACTACCGATGGAAAGGATATGGTTACTTGGGTAATCTACCCTCCAAATTTTGATGCTTCTAAAAAATACCCAACACTATTATACCTGCAAGGTGGCCCACAAGGTGCGCTTAGTCAATTTTACTCGTACCGATGGAATTTTCAATTGATGGCAGCCCACGGTTACATTATTGTGGCTCCTAACCGAAGGGGAATGCCGGGCTATGGTGTGGAGTGGAATGAGCAAATAAGCAAAGACTATGGTGGGCAAAATATGAAGGATTATTTGGCTGCCATAGATGATGTTGCCAAAGAGCCTTATGTAGATAAAGATAGGTTAGGGGCAGTTGGGGCTAGTTATGGGGGGTACTCTGCTTTTTATTTAGCAGCAAAGCATGAAGGCCGTTTCAAGACTTTTATTGCACATGATGGTATTTTTAATTGGAAAAGTATGTATGGTACCACTGAAGAATTATTCTTTGTTAACTGGGATTTAGGGGGTGCTTATTGGGAAAAGGATAATGAAGCAGCACAGAAAAGTTATACTCTTTTTAATCCGATTGAGCACGTACAAGACTGGAATACTCCAATGCTTATTATACAAGGAGGCAAGGATTACAGAGTACCCATTGGGCAAGGATTAGAAGCTTTTCAGGCAGCTCAGTTGCAAGGCATTAAGAGTAGGTTATTGTACTTCCCAGATGAAAACCACTGGGTGCTCGATTATCAAAATAGTTTAATTTGGCATACCGAGTTTTATAAGTGGTTGGACGAGACTTTATAGTCACATTTATATTGGGCGGGAATAACGGGATTACTTCTGGTCAACTTTCTTTTTATAGCATAAGTTATCTCGTTGAAAGTTTGTATATGCAATAATTATATTTTATATTTATGTTCTATACTTATAAAATATATGCCAACATTTACAAGCACACTTCCAGATGATCTATTTAGGCAGCTTCGTGCGCAAGCCGAAAGTCTGGCGATGCCTATGAATAAACTCATAGAAAAAGCACTTCGTATTTACCTCGATCAGCTTACCAGGGCAGAGTATGTAAAATCTTATAAACAAGCCGCACAAGATGAAGATGTGCTAATGGTTGCCGAAGAAGGCATGGAAGAATACCTGAGGCAGCTCCCCAAAGAAAAATGAGGCAGGGCGAGATTTGGTTTGCCAACCTAAACCCTACAAAAGGAAGCGAACAGTCCAGGTTTAGGCCGCTGGTAATTATTAGTGGCAATATGCTTAATAAGCACTTACGAGTAGTGATTACTTGCCCTTTAACCACTAAAATTAAAAATTATAAAGGCAATGTAGTACTAAAGCCGGATGAACTCAATAAGCTAACCCAATCTTCTGAAATTCTTACTTTTCACATTCGATCAGTATCAAAAGAAAGGCTGGTAAGAAAAATTGGCAACATCAGTGCCAATGAACTTGCAATTATTAAGCAAGGGTTAGATGATATTTTAAGGTATTAAACTGGTTGCTTTCAAAAAATATTATTTTAGTGTCCCTTACTTTCTATAACGCAAAGTTCCCATTTCAATAGGTACAGCAACTTTTACCAGAATGGAAAACACAAATGCACCTAATGACCAGATGCCAATGGTTACACCAATTTCTACCCAAGTAGGAAAATATTCCACAATATTGCCCCAGGGGCCGGGGATAAAACCAGGAATAATTAAGCCCATGCCTTTGTCAATCCAAATGGCAATAAATAGAAGACCACAGGCTAAATATAAAATGATATGGTTCTTTCTAAATCGGTTAAAAGTAAGTGCAACGGTGGCTAGTAGATTTAACCCAATTGAGGCCCAGATCCAAGGTACTAATGCATTTTTACCGCCTGCCCCAAAAAACATATAAAGCGCACTGCTACTGTGGTGGGTAATGCTATAAAATTCTTTAAATAGCTCCGAGCCTAACATTATCAGGTTTACTTGAGCAGCCACCGTAACTACCATAGCAATTTTATCTATGGTTTTATTGGTAATTGTGTAGTTCATAAATTTACGGATAACAGCTAGCACAAGTATGATTAAGGCGGGACCAGCAGCAAATGCCGAAGCCAAAAATCGAGGCCCCAAAAGAGCGTTGTTCCAAAATGGTCTGGCGGGCAATCCTGCATATAAAAAGGCTGTTACTAAGTGGATGCCAACCGCCCAAAATACAGAGAGTAAAACGCCTGGTAGGTAAACCGATTTATTTGGTTTTTTGCCTTGATAGTGATGATATAAAAGATAAAACGGAATGGATAAATTGATAAAGAGGTATCCGTTAAGCACAATTACATCCCAGGCAAGCATGGAGTTAGGCCAGTTTAGGCTGCCAATACCGGGTATAATATGCCAAAGCCTTGCCGGGCCGCCCATATCTACCGTTACAAAGGCAAGGCACATAATTAAGGCAGAAACAGCCAGGCCTTCGCCAATAAGCACAGCTTGCGAAAAATCAATATCTTTTAAAATATACGTAGGCAAAACCAGCATTACCGCTGCTGCTGCGACACCCACCAAAAAAGTGAAATTAGAAATATATAAACCCCAACTTACCCGATCGGTCATGCCTGTAACTGCCAGGCCATGAACAATTTGCTGATAGTAGGAGTAAGCTCCAAACAACATTAAAAGCGTAAGCACCGACATCCAAATATGGTAGGCGGTGGTACCTTTTGTGGCTTCTTTAAAACCATCTGAAATCATGCTTAATGCTACCTTCATTCTATTTATTGTTTATCGTCATTGCGAGAAATTTTATTTTAAATTTTGAAGCAATCTTTTGATTAAGAACGGAATGCCGCAAAAACAAAAGACAAGCCTGATTAGATTTTATTAGCTGTATGTTTTTTCGCATTGACGTTTAATTATACTATGGTTAATCCATGAA
>JAMOMJ010000404.1 GCA_027067135.1 Cyclobacteriaceae bacterium | reverse complement strand
CAACTAATTTTGCACGCTTAACTAAAGATAAAACAGAAGCTTATTTTTTTATATCGAAATGTTTGGCAATATTATTTTTATTTTCGATTTTGATAGTACATTCACACAAGTAGAAGCATTAGATATATTGGCCGAAATTTCTCTTTCTAATGATGATAAAGAGGAGAAACTAGCTGCAATATCTGCGCTAACTCAAAAAGGAATGAGTGGTCAAATATCTTTTAGCGAATCTCTAAAAGAGAGAATGAAAATAGTGAGTGGCACCAAACAAGATATTAATTCATTGGTAGCCGAATTAAAAACAAAAATTTCCACTTCTATTCGAGCACATAAAGAGTTTTTTAAAACATATAAAGAAAATATTTATATAGTCTCTAGTGGTTTTAAAGACTTTATTGACCCTGTAGTGGCTGATTTTTATATTGACGCAAGCCATGTATATGCAAATACATTTACGTGGAGTCAAGATGGAAAAGTTAATGGGTTTGACAGCCAAAACCCATTAAGCCAAAATCAAGGAAAGCCAACTTTGGTAAAAAAAATGAACTTTAAGTCTCCTGTGGTCGTAATTGGTGATGGCTACACGGATTTTGAAATAAAAAAAGAAGGCTTTGCTGACAGGTTTATTGCCTATACAGAAAATATTAGCAGACCTTCGGTTACAAAACAGGCAGATTATATTGCTACCAATTTTAATGATTTTTTAAACTATATATCTAATGACAGATCTCTCGTACCCAAAGCACAAAATTAAAATACTTCTTCTTGAAGGCGTTCATATGAATGCAAAACATGCCTTAGAAAAAGGTGGGTTTGATGTGGAATTAATTGCCTCTAGCCTTGATGAAGATGAACTTTGTGAACGAATTAAAGGAGTTTCCATTATTGGTATTCGTTCTAAAACCAACATAACAAAGCGTGTATTAGGTCATGCAGATAGGCTAATGGCCATTGGTGCATTTTGTATAGGAACAAATCAAATTGATTTGGAAGAATCAACAAAAAGAGGAATTGCTGTTTTTAATGCCCCGTACAGTAACACCCGTTCGGTTGTAGAACTTGCGATAGCTGAAATTATCATGTTAATGCGCAATCTGCCTGATAAAATCAGAGCTATGCACGATGGGGTTTGGAACAAATCAGCCACTAATAGTTTTGAAATTAGAGGAAAAAATTTAGGGATTATTGGGTATGGCAATATTGGCTCGCAGCTTTCTGTAGTAGCAGAATCAATGGGTATGCACGTTTATTATTTCGACCTAGAAGAAAAATTAGCACTGGGTAACGCAACTTCTTGCGACTCATTAAATGAACTACTCGAAATCTCCGATATTATTACAACGCATGTAGATGGTCGAAAGGAGAATAAAAACATCATAGGTGAAGCACAATTTTCTAAGATGAAAGAAGGTGTTATTTTTATTAATTTAGGAAGAGGCCATGTGGTTGATATTGAATCGCTAAAAAACAATATTGACTCTGGCAAAGTGAGAGGAACAGCAATTGATGTGTACCCCAAAGAGCCTAAAAGCAATAACGAACCTTTTGAATCTGAGCTTAAAGGAGCCAAAAACACTATTTTAACTCCTCATATTGGAGGCAGCACATTAGAAGCTCAAATAAATATTGGTTCTTTTGTTCCTAATAACTTAATGAAATTTATTAATACGGGTAATACAGCTGGTAGTGTAAACTTTCCGCAATTGCAATTGCCGCTCTTCGAGAATGGGCATCGGTTAATTCATATTCACAAAAACAGGGCAGGTTTATTGGCTCAGCTTAATAACATTTTGGCTAACAAAAAAATAAATATCTTAGGTCAATACTTAAAAACCAATGAAACCATTGGCTATGTTATAACCGATATTAACAAAGAGTACCCCATCGAAATGATTGATGAATTAAGAGGTATTGAAGGTACCATAAAAGTAAGAGTACTCTTTTAAATTATTAAGGCCTGTTTTATTTCTATAAAACAGGCCTTAATATACATTATACTGATCTCAATAATTTTAATTGTGCTTTTAATGTAGCAACTTTTGTTTCGGCTTTATCAATTTTTTGATTTACATCTCTCCTAAGATCATCGGCATTTTTGCCCTTAGAATGAGCAAAAAACTCTAAGTTGTTCTTCCAAAGTGCAACATCATTTTCAAGTTGTTGAACTTGTCTTCTAATATTTTGCTCTTTACCGTAAATTGCCTTTTCAGAATTTTTAGAACCTAATAAATCTCCAAGTTCAATTTCCATACGCAAGGCATTTTTCACGTCATCATCACCTTTGAGTGCAGAAATAAATACTTCGGTAGCCTCAGAGAACTTGTCTTTTATAGATCCAATGTCTTTTCGAGGCACAAATCCTACTGCTGCAAAATCTTTTGCCTTTTGTTTAAAATCCTCAATGTGATTATCAGCCTCTGATGCCCACTCTTTTATCTGAGAAATAATATCCCTTTTAAGATTCAAATTCTCCTTATAACTTTTTTCATCGTCTTTCGACTTAGATCGCTTATTATCAAAAAAAGCATCACAGGCAGCTTTAAACTTATTATAAAGCTGATTTCTGAATTTCTCTGGTACAGGTCCAATAGTTTTCCACTCTTGTTGCAAAGCTTTAAAATCATTCGCTGTTTTCAACCAGTCTGTGTTGTCTTTAAGTGATTCAGCTTTTTCAACAAGAACCTGTTTTTTATCATAATTTCCTTTTCGCTCTGCATCCAACTTCTTAAAGAAATTACTCTTATTATGGAAGAACGTTTTAAAACTAGACCAAAAATCTTTGTTTACATTTTTTGATTTTTCTCGAGGTAAACCTCCAATAGATTCCCATTTTTTTTGAAGTTCTAGTAGCTCTTTCGTTTTCGAATTCCACTCCTTAATTCTGTCAGAATCAAATTCAACAAATAATTTTATGGTAGCAACAAGTTCTTCTTTTTTTGCAAGGTTTTCGAGTAATACAACCTTTAAATCTGAAACAAATTCTTTCCTCTTTTCATACACTTTATCAGAAGCAGCCTTAAACCTTTGCCATAAGTCTTCTTGTAGCTCTTGTGGTACTGGCCCAAGGTGTTTATACTCATAATGAAGGTCATTAAGAGTATTAATAGCCTCCTTTAAATTTTCAAAATCAACTAGAGCCTCCGCTCTCTCACAAATTTTAACCTTTGCTTCGTAATTTTTCTTGCGATCTAACTCTTTAAGCTCAAAATATATACTTCTTTGATCGTAGAAACGATTGATAAGAGCATTATAATTTGCCCATAATGTTTTTGATTGATTGCCAGGTACATCGCCAATGGCCTTCCACTCACTTTGAATTTCCTTGAATTTATTAAAACTAGTACTAGACTCTTCAGAGTCCACAAATAAGCGAAGCTTTTCAAGTGCCTCATCAGCTTTCTTTAAATTTGCTTGACGTTGAGCCTCTCTATCCTTACTAAATGCATATTTCCTATCATGAATAAGACGTGTATTGGCATCAAACCTACTTGTAAGTTCATCAGCTTTAAAGCTAAATCCCTCAGCATTCCCATTTTCTTTAATGTAAGCTTCTTTAGCCTCAGAAAGGGCTGCCTTTTTTATCTCAGAAAATAATGGTTCAATCTTCCTTAAATACCTTTCCGCATAGAAAGGGTCATCGTGCTTTGCAAGTATTTTTATAAGATCAACTAGTTTTTCTTTACTGTAAGTTGTAAAATCCTCCCCTGCTAACTCATCCTCATTTTTTTGTGGCTTAGTTGCAGCAACCTCACTATTTCCAGCATCAGCAGCCTCTACAGGCTCGCTAGAGTCAGCCGTGTTTTCTTCAGATTTATTAATTTCTTCTTTTTTAGCCTCCCCATCAACACTAGCAACTTCCTTGTTATCTTCTTTAACAGGTTCAGATTGTTCTATTGGATCCTCAATCGTAGTTTTATCCTCAGTACTCTCTAGTTTAACTTCTTCTTCAAGTTTTTCAGAAACTACTTCTTTTTCCACTTTTGGACTTACTTCTTGCTGATTTTCAACTGAACTAGGTTGCTCAGTACCGGTTACTTCTTGGTTTTCTTCCATTAAAATAAAATTACTCCTTTTGGGGCTGCAAAGCTACTAAATCTATTAGTTTAAGCGTGGATCGGATGGATAATTTGCAAAAACAGAAAACCTTCCTCCCATTTCTTTAAGAACCTCCTTCCATAAGTTATTTTTACGTGTATCGAACACTAATTGTTCGGATGCATCGGGAAAAACTATCCAAGAATTTCGATCGATTTCTTCTTCTAACTGCCCTTCACTCCATCCTGAATAACCCATAAAGAATAAAACATCTTTCTTTGAATTGTTTAAATTAGCCCATTCAATAATTTGTTCATAATTACCACCCCAAAAAATATTAGTGCCTATATTAATGCTATTTTCTATAGACGGGTTATTTCGATAAAGAAAGTGTAAGGTATTATTCTCAACTGGACCTCCAATACCTACTGGTAAACCCAAACTGGTGTTGGCAACAAGTTCGTTCAGCTTATAATTCGAATGCTTATTTAGAACAAGCCCAAAGCTCCCTTTTTCATTATGCTCACATAGGTAAATAACCGACCGCTCAAAATTTACATCAGGTAAATGAGGCTCTGAAATTAAAAGACAACCACTAGAAGGGGGGTAGTCATTTTTATATTTAAAAAGAAGGTCTTCCATACACTTAAAATTAATGTAAATTTTAAACATATAAACAGAATGAGAAACTGATTTCCATTAATTTTGATCTAGATGCAACATACTCAGTCCATAGCAGATATTAGAAGAGATTATTCAGCTAAAAGTCTATCGAAAAATGAGGTAGATAAAAACCCTCTTACCCAATTTGAAAAATGGTTTGACGAAGCCGTACACGGAGAAATAGATGAGGTAAATGCCATGACACTTTCTACCGCTAACGAAAAAGGAAGGCCAAGTGCTCGAATTGTTTTGTTAAAAGGCGTTGAAAATAACGGATTTGTATTCTTTACAAATTACAACAGCGAAAAAGGTATGCACCTAAAATCAAATCCACAAGGGGCATTAACCTTTTTTTGGAAAGAACTAGAAAGGCAAGTTCGCATAGAGGGAAAAGTAGAAAAAATTTCTCAAGAAGATTCGACTACCTATTTTAAATCAAGACCTTACAAGAGTAGAATTGGTGCGTGGGTTTCTGACCAGAGTAAACCATTAATATCTAGAGTTGAATTAATGAAAAAGTTTACAGTGCAAGCTGCTAAGTTTGTTGGGCAAGAAGTACCCAAACCCGACTTCTGGGGCGGTTATATTCTTATCCCAGATAGAATAGAATTTTGGCAAGGACGACCAAGTAGGTTACACGATCGAATTAATTATAGATTAGAAAATGGAGACTGGCAAATAGAAAGACTATCTCCCTGATGAGTATTTACTTAGACCGATATGCCTATCCTCCTCTTAATTTTCAATCGCCAACCAATGCTAACACTGGTATTATCATCGTAATTCCGGTGTTTAATGAGGAGCGCACGATCACGGCACTTAATAGCCTGATAGCGTCAGCTTTGCCAGATACTAATACGGAAGTACTCATAATTATTAATCAATCTATTGATTGTGATGCAGCAATAGCAAAACAGAATGAAGTAACACAGCTTGAAATTCAACATTGGATAAAGCACAATCTCAAAGCCGGAATACAGTTTTATGTAACAAAAATAGAATTGCCTAAAAAGCATGCAGGAGTTGGGCTTGCTCGCAAAGCAGGAATGGATGAAGCGGTAAGAAGGTTTGAAGAAATTGGCAATGATAAAGGAGTAATTTTATGCTATGATGCCGACTGTACATGCAGCTCTAATTATATAAAAGAGGTGTATTCTACATTTGAATCTAAACAATTAAAGGGGGCTTCAATAAATTTTCAACACCTGTTAGATGGGCTTACTCTAACAGTCCAAAATGGCATTATTCAATATGAACTACACCTTAGGTATTATGTAAATGGGCTGCGCAAAGCTGGTTACCCTTATGCTTTTCATACAATTGGCTCTAGCATGGCTGTACGCACCGATATTTACAAAAAAGCAGGTGGAATGAATAAGCGAAAGGCAGGAGAAGATTTCCACTTTCTCCATAAAATTATTCCTTATGGCAAGTACGAAGAAATAACTAATGTAACCGTTTATCCTTCGGCTCGAGTTTCTGACCGAGTACCTTTTGGAACAGGTAAAGCAATGGGTGAATGGGTTGAGAAAGGAGGAAAACAATTATGCTCATACCATCCTCAAATTTTTAATGAAGTAGCTCAACTATTAAAATTAGTGCCTAAATTTTATAGAAGTAAAAACCTTCAAGATGAAATAAACAATCTTTCAGAAGGTGTTAAAGACTATTTACTAAAAGAAAACTTTGAAACTATATTTAAAGATATTCAGAGGCAAAGTAATAATTTGTCAACCTTTATTCATCGTTGGTATAATTGGCTCAATGGACTTAAAGCTCTTCACTTAGTTCATTTTCTTAGAAACCATTATTATCCATCCATTGCAATCAGTAAGGCAGCTTCTCAACTAATTGAGGTGGGCACAACAAATTCTTCAGATTTATTGAGAACATATCAAAAAATGGATGTTGATTTTACAGCAGATCAAATAAGTCTGAAACACCTGTATTCCGAGTTCCTATAAATCCTTCGCCAAATTTAACTCCGATTGAATGACCAAAAACTTTGCCTCTGGCATTAAGCATTTGTAAAAATTGAGGAGACGAAATAAATGTATCTCCTTTTTTATCATTTGGGTTATGTAATTGAGAAGCAAACGACCAAATAGCTTTATCCCTTAACTCCAAATAATCCGAAACATCTAAAATAAAGTCGGGCGTGAGCATAGTACTCTGGATATAATGATAAACCACACGTGGCCTCCAAACTTCTTGAACATTGCCATCGTTAAGAGTTTCAATCTTTTTTAGTCCTGAAAGAAAAACAGCAGCTTTTGACATGTCAGAACCCCTCACGTGGTCAGGATGGCGATCTTCAGGTGCATTAATTAATAATATTTCAGGCTTATACTTTCTTATAACTTGTACAATTTTTAGCTGATTTTCAACCGAATTTTGAAACATCACATCTTGCAATCCTAAATTTTCTCTTGCTGCAAGACCCAACACTTTGGCAGCATTAGCTGCTTCTTCCAATCTTAATTCCGGAGAACCTTTAGTCCCCATCTGACCTTGTGTAAAATCAACAATTCCTACTTTTTTACCTTCGGCACAATATTTTGCAATGGTACCACCGCAAGATAGCTCAACATCATCAGGATGAGCTGCAAGGGCAAGGAGATCAAGTTTAATATCGGTCATACTATTATTTGGTTTTGTTTTAAACAATCAGAGTCTTTCTGAATTGAAAGACTCTGATAAAACTTTTCCCTGAATCATCAGGTTAGCATATTAATTACGCAGAAACTTCTTTTGACTGCAAAAACTTTTCAGCATCTAATGCCCCCATACAGCCAGTACCTGCTGCTGTAATAGCTTGTCTATATACTTTATCTGCAGCATCGCCAGCTACAAAAACGCCTTCTACATTAGTACGAGTTGAACCAGGAACTACTTTTAAATAGCCCGTTTTATCCATATCTAAGTAATCTTTAAATATGCCAGTATTGGGTTTGTGCCCAATTGCTACAAAGAAACCTTCTATATCAATTGTAAACTCCTCATTAGTCTTATTATTCAACATTCGAGCACCAACTACTTTATCGTCTCCTAACACTTCTTGAGTTTCAGAATTCCAAAGCACTTCTATATTAGGCGTGTTTAGCACACGTTGCTGCATAATTGTAGAAGCTCTTAATTCATCTCTCCGCACGATTAAATATACCTTAGGGCAAATATTTGCCAAATAGGTAGCTTCTTCGGCAGCACTATCTCCCCCACCAACAACGGCTACATTCATTCCTTTATAAAAGAAACCATCGCAAATGGCACAGGCAGATACGCCTTTACCTTTTAATTTATCCTCAGACTCAAGCCCTAAATATTGTGCAGATGCACCCGTAGAAATAATTACGGCCTCCGCAGTTATCTCATGGCTATCATCTACAATTGCTTTATGAGGGTAGCCAGAAAAGTCAACTTTAGTAACTACTCCAAATCGAACATCTGTTTCAAAACGTTCTGCTTGTTGCTGTAACTGCATCATCATTTCCGGCCCATTTATCCCATCTGGGTAACCAGGAAAGTTTTCTACATCATTGGTAGTAACTAGCTGCCCACCAGGCTCGCCACCTGTATATAAAACTGGCTTTAAACCTGCCCTGGCAGCATAAATTGCGGCTGTATAACCAGCAGGCCCCGAACCTATAATTAATACTTTAACATCTTCTTTTGTCATAATATTTTATTCTTAAATTTATCAAAAATGGCTCTACTATATGAGCTAAAAAACTTAAGCAAAGTTACAATATTTTTAACCTAAATAAGGTTTCATAAATTTGCACAAACATAACTTATTCTAAATAATCTATTAACCTGAGTTCGGGATAAGGATAAAATGAACGTTTAATAGTAATTATTGGGAAAAACATGCCTGCTTTAAATTAAAGCAATAGAATATTCTTATCTACGATAAAAATAAATGATAAGGACTAGAGAAATAAGTAGTTATTAACCTAAGTAAGGTTTTAAACTATTACTTGGAGTTGCCTGACGAAGCCTTCTAATGGCACTTTCTTTAATCTGCCTAACCCTCTCCCTAGTTAAACTTAGTTTTGCTCCAATTTCTTCAAGGGTTAGAGATTTTGTTCCGCAGATGCCAAAGTAAAAGCAAATTACATCTGCCTCTCTTTGAGTAAGTATTGAAATGGCTCGCTCTACTTGTTTATTTAAAGAATCGCTCATTAACATAGCATCTGGTTTATTTTCGCTATTTTCTAATACATCTAATAAATTAAGATCATCACCATGAATAGGGGCATCCATCGAAAGGTGTCTTGAATACAATTTCATTGAAGAAGTAATTTCTTCTGGGGCAACATCTAGAATATCAGCAATCTCCTCAGCAGATGGTTCTCGCTCATACAGTTGTTCCAACTCTGAGAATGTTCTTGCAATCCTATTTAGAGAACCAACCCTATTTAATGGTAATCGAACGATTCTTGAGTGCTCTGCTAACGCTTGCAGAATTGCCTGACGAATCCACCAAACAGCATAAGAAATAAATTTAAATCCCCGGGTTTCATCAAATCGCTTAGCTGCCTTAATAAGGCCTAAATTACCTTCATTAATTAAATCTCCTAAATTTAACCCTTGGTTTTGATATTGCTTAGCAACGGATACAACAAACCGAAGATTAGCATTGGTTAACTTCTCTAAAGCAATATGGTCTCCTTCTTTAATTCTCTGCGCCAAGCTCACTTCTTCCTCAGTTGTAAGTAACTCAACTTTAGCAATTTCATGTAAATATTTATCTATAGAAATGCTTTCTCTATTTGTTATTTGCTTGCTAATTTTCAGTTGTCTCATTGCCCAATTCTTAGAAAACCACTATTTTTTCATAAATGGTAAATATACTACTATTATTCAATAATTAATATTAATAATCCAATATTAAATTTGGGCATAAAAAAAGGAGGCCTAAAGCCTCCTTTCACATATTCTATAAACTCAAAATTAATCTTTAGCTGGTTTTGGAAGCAACACTTTACGTGATAATCTAAATTTACCAGACTTTGGATCTACTCCAATAAGCTTGATTCTTATTTCTTCACCAACAGCCAGCACACCATCCATTTTCTCAATGCGTTCCCATTTAATTTCAGAAATATGAAGTAAGCCTTCTTTACCAGGCATAAACTCAATAAATGCACCAAATGGCACTACAGATTTAACAACACCATCGTATTCTTCGCCTTCTTCTGGCATTGCTACAATGGCTTTAATCTTATCAACAGCCACATCCATCGATTCTTGATTCGGAGAGAACACAGTCACTCTTCCTCCATCTTCAACTTCTTCAATGATAACAGTTGCTCCTGATTCTTTTTGAATCTCTTGAACAATTTTACCACCAGGTCCTATTACAGCCCCAATTAAGTCTCTAGGAATATTGATAACATAATTTTGAGGTGCATTGCTTTTCAATTCTGGATTAGGTGCAGAAAGAGTTTCTTTCATTTTACCTAAAATATGAAGACGACCCTCTTTAGCTTGAGCCAATGCTTCAGCAAGCACCTCGTAAGACAACCCATCTACCTTAATATCCATTTGGCAGGCAGTAATACCATTTTCAGTACCTGTCACTTTAAAATCCATATCACCAAGGTGATCTTCATCTCCTAAGATATCTGAAAGGATTGCATATTTACCAGTTTCAGGATCAGAAATCATTCCCATAGCAATACCAGATACTGGAGCTTTTATTTGAACTCCTGCATCCATCAGTGCTAATGTACCAGCACAAACAGTTGCCATTGATGACGAACCATTTGATTCCAAAATATCTGACACTATACGAATAGTGTAAGGAAAATCTTCTGTAGAAGGCAACATTGGCTTAATAGCTCTATAGGCTAGGTTGCCGTGGCCAACTTCTCTACGACTAGTACCACGGTTAGGACGAGCCTCACCAGTAGAAAACGCAGGAAAATTATAATGCAGCATAAATTTATTGAAGCCTTTATTTAAAGCACTATCAATCATTTGCTCATCTAATTTAGAACCTAACGTTACAGTAGATAGTGATTGTGTTTCACCACGTGTAAACACGGCAGAACCGTGAGGCATTGGTAAATAATCAACTTCACTCCAAATAGGACGAATTTGATCCATTGCTCTACCATCCATACGAACGTTTTCGTTCAACACAACATTTCGAGCTGCGTCTTTTTCTACATCGTGGTAGTACTTTTTTAGTAAATCGATATTTACTTCGGTATCCTCAGGCAATGCATCGATGTATTCATCCCTAATTGCTTTTAATTGCTCAGCTCTTTCGTTCTTTTTAGCGATTTGAGCATTATAAACGGCATACACTTTATCATAAAGATCGGCTGCTACTTTTTTAGCTAACTCTTCATCGTTTACTTCGTGATCGTACGCTCTTTTTTCAACATTGCCAGTTTCAATAGTAAGCTCTTTTTGAGCCTGGCAATGTAATTTAATGTTATCGTGTGCAAGTTTAAGCGCTTCTAATAAATCAGCTTCAGCTACTTCTTCAAACTCGCCTTCTACCATCATGATATTCTCTTCGGTAGCGGCAACAATAATATTCAAATCAGCATTTTCTAATTCGCTTCTTGAAGGATTTACTTTATACTCTCCGTCAATTCGAGCTACTCTAACTTCAGATATTGGTCCTTGAAAAGGAATATCAGAAACCGATAGTGCAGCAGAAGCAGCCAAAGCAGCTAATGCATCTGGCATATCATCTTGATCAGCTGAAATTAAGCTAATCATCACCTGAGTTTCTGAGTGATAGTTACTTGGGAATAATGGCCTTAAAGCTCTATCAACTAATCTACAAATAAGTACTTCGTAGTCTGAAAGACGAGCTTCTCTCTTTAAAAAACCACCAGGTATTTTACCATTGGCAGCAAATTTTTCTTGATAATCTACACTCATTGGTAGAAAATCCACTCCTTCTCTAGCGTCCTTATTTGATACTACAGTAGCGAGTAATACAGTATTACCCATTCTTACTTCAACAGATCCATCTGCTTGTTTTGCCAATTTACCAGTTTCGATAGTGATTTGGCGCCCATCGGGTAACGCGATGGTTTTCTTAATTACATTTAATGACATTCTTTTACTTTTTATACATCTACTCTTAGCAGTCTTGTCGCTAAAAGTTCGGAGAAAATCTCCTAGGGGAAAGGCTCCTTAAACCAAAAAGGGGCTACAGAGCCCCCTTTTTATTATTTTCTTAAGTTTAAATCTGCGATAACAGCACGATATCTTTCAATATCTTTTTGCTTTAAGTAGTTAAGAAGTTTTCTTCTTTTACCTACTAATTTTAATAGCCCTTGCTGGGTAGAGTAATCTTTTTTGTTTGTTTTAAGATGAGCCGTTAAATGACTGATTCTAAACGTGAATAGGGCGATTTGAGCTTCGGCAGAACCAGTATCTGCTTTAGACTTTGACCGGCCATGATTCTCGAAGAGTTCTTGTTTCTTTTCTTTCGATAAATACATAGTTAGCTTTATTGTTTTAAAATGTTGCGCAAAAGTAGTAAGCCTTTACTGATAAACAAAGGATGAGCTAAAAATAAAGGGCTATTTACTAGAGCTAAATTTATCCCTGAGTTTTTTAATGAGGTTACTAATTGTTACCAAATAATAATCTACTTCGAACAATCGCGCATCATTTTTAGCTTGCCTTAAAAAGAATAGCCCTATTGGAAACAATAAAATATTTGCTGCCCATACCCCTTGAATTACTGGTAGCATCCCTGATTTTGCATATTTTTCACCTCCTATGCTAATTACATAATAAATTATAAAGAATAAAATAGATACTAAGACAGGAAAACCAAGCCCTCCTCTTTTAATAATAGCACCTAAGGGAGCCCCTATTAAAAACATTGATAAACAAGCTGCAGCAGTAGCCAGCATTTTATGCCATTGTATGTCAAACTCAAAATAACTCTTATTAAGTTGTTCTATTCTACTATTCTGAACAGACAATTTACTTTTAGCTTGCCTTGTAGTTGCTAACGCAGCTTTAAGTGTACGCCTTCGTTGATTTTTATCTTTGTACTTTTTCTCTACTGCTGCTATAACTTTTTCATCAGAAATAAAATTTACTCGTTGCTTAGCTTTAACTATTTTTTTTCCAACAGGCTTAGGTCCGTTGTCTATACTCTCCTTCACAGGGTTCTGCAAACTCAAGGTATCGTTTTCTTTTTGGTTCTTAGGCGTTTTTTTTAATTGTTTGGTTGGCTTACTCTTGCCATTATTTAATTTTTTTTCAGAAAAAGTTACAGATGTTTTAGTTTTAGAAGTCAACCTTTTGAGTTTTTCAACCTTATTAGGTTTTTCTTTAGCCACTGAATCATCTTTTGCATTTCTCTTTATGTCCTTTAAAATAGCAGCTTCACTCAATCTGTTTTGCTCTTCCATCTTAGCTCGTTTTATAGAGTCCTCTTTTTCTTGTACTTCAATAATTTCTTGAGGAATAATAACCTTTTCCTTTAGAGAGCTATAGGTAAAAAACCTACGTGGCACATCATACACTTGTGCTTTAGTCAAATAAATATCATCCGACAGGGAATCCAGGTCTTGATTTAACTCGTTAAAATTTCGCATCAATCGATTAGAAGCAAAAAGACCTTCATCTGTACGAGACATGCCAAATGATGAAAGATCGAAAATTATTTCACTTTGTTTAAAATATGTTCTGGTAAAAGGTCCTATCTGCTGATAATCTTGAATTCTGCCTCTGGAGGTCTTGCTTTTTTCCTCTGTATAATGCGAACCATTATATAATTCAAATTTTAAGTATTGATCATTTAAAATCGTGTACATTTTGCCAGAATCAGCAATGGTAACATCTCTGTTTCCATTTCGGTCGGTGTGGTTATAGATAATAATTCCAAGCAAGGTGTTACCATCAGGCAATTTGCTATCAACCTTAATTTTATATTTATCTATACCTCCATAAAATAACCCAGGCTCTATATCTAACGAAGGCTTCTTCTGGCGGATGTCGTATAATAAACTATAAGCCTTAAGGGCAGAGTTTGGAACGAGATAATTATTAGAGAAAAAAGCAATAATAGTTACAAAAATCACCAAAATAAAAATAGGCATCATAGCTCTAATTAAAGAAATACCTGCACTTTTAATGGCAGTAAGCTCAAAATGCTCCCCTAAATTACCAAATGTCATTAACGAAGCTAGCATAACAGCTAGAGGAAAAGCAATTGGGGTTTGAAAAATAGCAAAATGCATTACCAAGACTCCCAGATCCACATAGCTCAAATCTTTGCCAAAAATTTGATCGACATAGTTCATCATTTGAACTGTAAGCAGTATGAAAACGATTACTGCAAAAGTTAAAATAAAAGGCCCAATAAAGGCCTTAATAATAAGTTTGTCGATTTTTTTCATGTACTACCTAAATGGCAAAGAATATGCCAAATTCAAGTGCAAAAATAAATAATTAGATTAATAGCAAACTTAACCGCCAACTATTTCTTTAAGAGAATCTACCAGACTTCCCCATAAATCCATCGATTCTTCATCATCATCAATATCTGAGTAATCGATTATTGCTATAAATACAGATTGGGTCAACTCATTCATCTCCAATCTTATTTCAATATAGGCTAAATCATCCTCATCTTCTCCTTCTGCTGCAATAAACTCAAAACGAACAAAATTATTTACTCGATGAGCCACCATTTTGGCTTTATGGTCTTCACCATCCCAAATAAAATTAAAGACTTTATCTTCATTAACCGTTACATCGTCTGCCATCCATTGTGCCAAACCACTTGGAGAATATATATATGGATATAACATCTTTTTAGATGCATTTATATCAAATTCTGCTCGAAATTCCTTCTTATCACTCATTATCTGCTGCATTAATTTGGAGTGTAATATATAGAATTTTAAGTATAGACAAAATTAATAGTTGAAATATCTACACCTAATGATTAGACTACACTTGTAGATATAGTTTAATTATTCTGCGCCTAAAGAAGAAAACTTTGCTAAAACAACATCCATTTTTTTGCAAAACCACCTGACAACCTCCTAACCTATCATATAACTAGATTTTCTTTAGTTATATGATAGGTTCCTAAATCATACTTTTTAGCCAGCAATGATGGCTTCCATAAGAATGCAATTGATTGACCACTAATACAACTTTTTACCTCTTTTAGTTCCATTCAGGTAGAATTATTTTTACAAATTATCTATTTTACAGAACTCCTTAAATCCGCAAGCGTTCAATAAAAAAGAGCCAAAAAGTGCTTAAATAAAATCCATTTAAACTTTTTTGGCTCAACATTCTTCACTTATTTAGGTGTGCAAACAAAAAAATAATGAAGAAATGAA
>JAMOMJ010000403.1 GCA_027067135.1 Cyclobacteriaceae bacterium | reverse complement strand
AGCGTAGGGGTGAGGAGCTCGCTCTACAAACTGATGTAGCGATTTTAATTTGCCCTGCTTACCTGATTTTACTTCAATTGGTATTATTAAGTTTTTATATTGATAGACTAAATCTACTTCTGAATTACTGTTTTTTTCTTCACGCACCCAAAAGTTGGGAGTATAAGCTATTTCATCATGAATAGAAATCAATTCTTGGCAGACTAAATGTTGTATAATTTTTCCCTTATGAAATTCATCAAGGTCTTTTAACACAATCATATCAGCTTGTAGCATAAGTAATTGGTTAAGCATACCCGTATCTAAAAACTGTAAACGGGGTCTTTTCTTAAAGTCGGAGGTTATAGGAGGTGCTAAACTTGTACTAGGGTATATAAGCCTAATAACGTTGGCTAAATCCAGCGCCCTCATAGCTTCTCCAACCTCTCTTGATCGGTAGTTTGATTTACCAAACCTTTCAAATTTAATTCTGTCTTTTTCAAAAGGGGCGGTGTTAATTATATGTCTAACTACCTTTCTTTCAGTCTCGTTTTTTGCATATTTTTCTATGTCATCTTTATAGGCTTGCCAAAGTTTTTTGTATTGTTTGCTTAGATATGCTACATTCTTTGTTCGTATATAATTTGTAACTATTTCAGGCATTCCACCAATAAGTGCATAGGTATTAAACAAAGTAATTAGCGTATTATGTGTAAAATTTGGCGCAGGAATAGTATCTAGTACTTCAAGTGCTTGCTTATTTTCTATTGCTCCAAGGTATTCTTTAAAATTTAAAGGGTGAAGGTATAAGTAGTCGATTCTGCCCACTGGAAAGCTAGGAACCATGGCAAGTGCAAATTCTAGTAGCGAACCTGCCGCGATTACAAAAAGGTCTGGGATAATTTCATAAAAATATCTTAGCTGTTGAATTGCTTTCGGTGATTCTTGGATTTCATCTATAAATAATAACGTTGGTTTTTTTGAGGGTGTTTTTTGCTTTAATAAATATGCTGCATTGAGTAACGTCTCAATATCATCAATCTCAAATATTTTTTTATCAGCTTCTTTTTCAAGATTTAGTTCTATGTAGGTGCTAAACTCTTTTGCAAATTCTCTTACCAGAGTCGTTTTTCCTACTTGACGTGCACCCCGAATTAAGAGTGGCTTTCGGTTAATGTCACTTTTCCAAAGCAATAAGTTACTATAGGCATTTCGTTTAATTTGCATATTAATGTAACAAAGATTAGGCTAATATTTATTATGTTTGTAACAAAGTATATGCAAATATAGTAATATTATGTTATAAAGTATATGCTAATTTAATGTCGCAAAGCCTGATTTTACTTCAACTTGAAAAGCCACGTTCTTTGGGCGTGGTCATGTTCTTTGGGCTATGCCTGTATTCGGTGGCATAAGATAAATAATGAATATCGATTAACGAATATCGATTAACGAATAATGATTTAAGATGTGACCCGAAACTTCAAAATTCAAAAACCGTTAATCGATGTTCGGTTATTCAAAGAAACAGGAAATGCTCTAAAGCCCCCTATGGGGACAGCGCAAATCCACCTTCTTAGAAGGTGGATTCTTTACTCCCCTTCCTTAATTCCTCCTGCTGCCAAAGCAAAAAGCTTTTTAACGGTAAGGCCTTGTACTACAATAGAGAAGAGTACTACACAATAGGTCATTACAATAATTAAATTTACCGTTTCTGCAACCATAGTGCCGTTCTTTGAAAACTCATACAACGAAAGTGCCAACGCAACAGAGATGCCTCCTCGTAAACCACTCCATGTTAATATTCTTATGGTGTATTTTGGGATCGGAGATTTTAAGCGGTAAATAGAAACAGGAATTCCCACACCAAATAAGCGAGCAATTAAAACAACAATAATTGCAATTAAGGCTGCTAATATATAGTCCATACTCCAATTGATAACAATAATTTGCATGCCAATAAGTATGAAAAGGATGGCATTCATAGCCTCATCCATTAAATGCCAAAATTTATATACATACTCTCCTGCTGCCTTTTCCAGCTCTGCACTGCGGCCTTTATTGCCTACAAACAGCCCCATTGTAACCATGGCTAATGGGCCGGAAACGTGCAACATGTCAGCAATACTGGCTCCTGCTAATACCATTGAGAGCGTTACGAGTACCTCAATTTCGGTGTACTCATTTTCAATAAGCATTAATAATTTGAGACCTAAATACCCAAAAATAGCTCCAAGTGCTATTCCTCCAACAACTTCTTGCCCAAAGAGAAGCCCAATACTTACTGGGCTGATATGTGAGCCAGCTCCGGCTTGTGCAATATGTAAAATAGTTAAGAAAACAACTACGCCAATACCATCATTAAAAAGCGATTCACCTGCAATTTGTGCTTCCAGGCTTTTCGAAACTACCGATTTTTTAATCATTGCTAAAACGGCAATAGGGTCTGTGGGTGATATTAGTGCTCCAAATAATAAGCAATAAATCAAGTCTAATTGAACGCCCACATAAGGTAGAATAAAATACATAGCATATCCCACAACAAAAGTGGAAATAAGCACACCTGTGGTTGCCAATATAAAAATAATCCATTTCTCCTCTCCAAGCTTCCTTAAATCAAGTTCCAGTGCTCCGGCAAATAATAAAAAACTTAACATTACCTGGAATAAGATTTTAGAAAAGTCAAATTCTGTCATTAAATTATCTGCCATTTCTTTAAGAGTTCTAAAAATCTTCTCTCCAAAAAATATAAACAGAGAAAGGCTGAGTGCCATAATCATTAAGCCAATAGTGGAGGGTAGTTTAAGGATTTTTACATTTACAAGTAAAAAAAAGGCAGCAAGCACAATAAGAATAGTGATAAAATCGAGAACTTCCATAAAACTAATAGATTTGGTTTTGTGCGTAAGTTAGTTAAATCTATACATAACTACAATAAGGAATATCATCTTGCGCAAAGAGTTATTTAACTGATAATAATCAAGTAAAATATTGGAGTATTTTTCGGTGGTACGAATGTAAATAAGTTACTTTTGGGGCATAATTTCAACCAATGGAAGTTAAGAAAAGACTATCAACCAAAGAAAAAGCCTTAGCCATAAATTTTGATACCACTATTTATGGATCGTTTGCAGAAATTGGAGCAGGGCAAGAAGTAGCCGCTAATTTTTTTAAATCAGGAGGAGCATCAGGTACTATTGCCAAAACGATGTCGGCCTACGATATGGCCTATTCTGATGCCATTTATGGAAAAATTGGCAGGTATGTATGTGAAGAGCGGTTGCAGGCCATGCTCGATAAGGAAATGGATTTACTAAATGAACGTTTACCTCACCGAGTTAAATATACCAAGTTCTTTTCGTTTGCCAATACAGTTGAAACTCTTAATTATGCCCGTACCAATAGAGGGCATGGCTGGATAGGCTGTAAATTTCAACTTACTCCAGAAGGAAAAACCAACGAATGCGTTTTTCATGTAGTCCTAAAGGATCAAGATGCTAGTTGGCAGCAAGAGGCCTTAGGTCGAATGGGAGTGAATCTGATTTATGCTTGCTATTTTATTAAGGATCCAGAAGAATTTTTATTGTCATTGGTAGATGGGTTTAGGCAACATCGAATCGAAATTGATATGTTTCGATTGGAAGGGCCTGATTTTGAGCATGTAGATAATAGGCTCATGAGTTTAAATCTTGTAAAACATGGATTTACTCGTGCTGCCATGTTTGGCCCATCTGGAAACGTACTGATGCCTTCTGAAGCCCTCTATAAAAAAAATGTGTTGATCCTTAGAGGTCGTTTTAGGCCTGTAACCCACGTAAATGTGGATATGCTTTTTTGTGGTAGGAAGCGATTTAAAAAGGAAGATGCTGTTGTCAAGGAAAACATTGTAGTATTGACAGAACTAACCTTGCAAGACTTAGAAATTGGGGGTGATATTGATAAAACAGACTTTATGAATAGAGTAGATCAACTTTGTTCATTGGGGCAAAATGTACTAATTTCTAATTATACAGAGTATTATCGTTTGGTGAGGCATATTACCAGAATGACAAAAGATCGTAGAATTGGGCTTATTCTGGGTATTTATAACCTCCACAATATCTTTGATGAAAAGTATTATGAAAACCTTAAAGGTGGAATTTTGGAAGCCTTCGGTATTCTATTTGGAAGAGATGTTAAATTTTATGTATATCCATCCTTAAAGAAGGGATCTGATGAGATTTATACGTTGGATGATTTTGTGGTTCCTGAAACCCAACGAGGGATGCTTCAATACCTATTGGACAATAAAAAGCTCATTCCTGTTTCGAATGTTTCTGAGAAAAATCTACATATTATCTCCGATAAAATTCTTGATATGATTAAGAATGGGGAAGAAGGTTGGGAAGAATTTGTGCCTCATAAAGTGGCAAATGAGATTAAATCGGAGAAACGGTTTCATTATAAAGAGCCTGTTAATAGTTAATGACCTTTATTTCTGCATCTATTAAAGCATTTTTGAATAGGGAAGTATCTCTTGCGAAGCTTGAGTTAGTGATAGTTGAGCTTCCTCAAGTAAAGCCATTTAGGTCAGCCATTGGAGTTCGCACTTCTCGGAAAGCCCTTATAATAAAATGGCATACCAACAAAGGAGTTGTGGGATATGGTGAATGTTCTTGCAGACCAGATCCTTTCTATTCGCACGAATTTGTAGATGGCGCTATTCAGGTAATTGAAGAATTTATTTTTCCATTACTTAAACAAGCAACTACCTATGCTAAGGTGCTTGCAGTTTTATCAAAAATAAGAGGCTGGAACTTTACCAAAGCAGCCATAGAGTTTGCGATGAACGATGCCATTCGAAGAAGTACGGGTAAAGGAATATTAGAAACTTGGGAGCGTCCTCGACTAGAAAAAGTGCCTGTAGGAATTTCTATGGGTCTTTTTGAAAATGGTTTGCAAATGACTGAGGCTATTAAAGAGGCCGAGACTGAAGGCTATAAAAGGCTTAAATTTAAAATTAATCCAGAGTATGCCAACCCAGAGATTTTTAAGAGTTTAAAAGCAAGCAGCCATGCTAATTTAAGCTTTGATGCCAATGGTTTATTTACATATAATGATTTTGATGCCCTGGCGCAATTTGCTTCTTTAGGGTGTATGATCGAGCAGCCTTTTGGGCCAGGTAATTCATATTTGCAATCAGAATTTGAAAAGAGGCATACAAAACTTATTAATTGCCCTGATGAGGAAGTAGAAACACTCGGGCAGCTTATTGAACAAAAGGGCAACCTTGCTGAACTCAACATTAAACCGGGTAGAGTAGGAGGCTTATATAATACTATAGAAATGATAGAGTATTGTTTTGCCCATAATATCCCAGCTTGGATTGGCGGAATGTTTGAAACGGGCATCGGTCGAGCTCAAAATTTACAAATAGCTTCCTTTCTAATGGGGGCAAAAGCACACGACCAAAGCCCTTCTAACCGGTACTTTAAGAAGGATGTACTAAAAGAACCCATTGAAATGGTGGATGGAAAAATTGATTCGAGCTATTTCCTTCATCCTGAAATTGATGAGAAGGTATTTGAAGAGTTAACGTTGAGTAACATTGTTCTAAAAAGCTAAATATTTGTACGTTATTATGTACATTTGTATTATAATATTTTGCAATGGAAATAACTTCGATAACAGATTTTAGACAAAATATGAAATCATATTTTGAGATGGCGTTTAACATGAGTAAGCCTCTTTTTATTTTGCGCCCCAAAGGGGAGGATATGGTCTTGCTAAGTAAAAGTGAATATAATAGTATGCAGGAAACTTTTCATTTAATGAGTAGCCCTAAAAATGCAGATCGTTTATTGAAGGCTATTGAAGATGATAAAAAAGGTAAAGGGACTGTGCACGAACTGTTGGACTAGATGGAGGTCGTATTTTTAGACCAAGGTTGGCAAGACTATTTATATTGGCAAAGTCACGATAAAAAAGTTCTCCTAAAAATCAATAACTTACTTACTGATGTTACGCAAAAGTTAGAAATCCAGCTCTAATTGCACTCCTTTTTTGATGTTATTAAGTTCATCAAAAGCAGCTTTAATCCCTTTTAAATACAATTTTGATTTTAAGGCATATTGATTAACTACTTTCTTAATCTTAATCACTTCCAGTTTTACAAAAGCCATTAC
>JAMOMJ010000402.1 GCA_027067135.1 Cyclobacteriaceae bacterium | reverse complement strand
ACGAATTAGGAGGAATTAATATTTCGGGTAGTGAAGATTACAATTTTGGAGACCAAAAACTTACCAATAATATTTTTTACAAAAACACCTTTACCCAAAACGATATGCGATGGTCTTGGTATGCCGAACTGGATGGAGAAACGGTGCATATACTTACAGCAAGGGAACAGGATGTGTTGTTTAACAACACCAATATATTTCCATCTTCAGATGAGGAACTTTATGCCATTGCCTATGGAGCCCGACATTCCACCTCAAACAGGGCACCTCAACCGCTGAGTTGGTGGGAAGAAAACAGGACTGGTTTTATTAAAAACACGTTACAAGCCGATCCGCTGTTTGCCAATCTGGCATATAAAGATTTCCATTTACAAGAAAACAGCCCTATGATTGATGCAGGGGCTTTTCTTGCCAGTACAACTAACTCGGGAGCAGGCAGCACAACAATGGTGGTGGATGATGCCGGCTGGTTTACAGATGGTTTTGGTATTAGTAGTGGAGATACCATTCAACTGGAAGGCCAAACCGACTGGGCTATTATTACGGCCGTAAACTACGCCAGTAATACATTAACGTTGAACAGGCCGCTAACATGGAATACTAATAAAGGAGTAAGCCTGCCTTACCATAATGCTAAGCCCGATGTAGGCGCTTTTGAGTATGACCCAGACTACGTGCCAGAAGTTGTTGCTTCAGTAGAAAATAATTTAGTAAATAATGGCATTAGCCTTTACCCTAATCCATTAAGCGATTTCGCAACACTTACCTATGAGCATTTTTCTGGCAAACCCTACGAACTAAATATTATTGATATGAAAGGCAGGATTGTGCAAAGTATAGATAGTATTTCAACAAAAAGTTTAATAATAGAAAAGGCAGATTTAATAAAAGGTATTTATCTGTATCAGGTATATGAAGGAAAAATAAAAATAGGATCGGGCAGGCTAATAGTTGAATAGGAATAGAATTCCTATTGCATATTTCGGGCTAATCAGGTTAAACAAAGAACGGTATAGTTAATATAATGTATAACAAGGTAAGAAACATATACATATCAAATAGGAAACATCTATTTGTATTAGTTGCCTTATTACCAGGCTTGCTAATAGCTTGTGCAAACAACAATTCTTTGATTGGTACATTAACAATTACCGAACCCATAGGTAGCACACGTAATCTCGAATATGTGGAGGTGGAAATCCCAGTAGATCAACTTCCATCACAGGATAAAGCACTATTTCTTAAAAGTAAAAATGGAGAACGAATAAAGGGGCAAATTTTACAAAGAAAAAAAGAGTCTTCGGGCTATACAATTAGTTGTTTATTTCCCATCAATATTCAGGCACATAAAAAGGTTAAATACGATATGATAATGGCCGAAGACAAGGTAATATCTACAGATTTAAAAGTTGAGGGGGAAGGGTTAGAGTTAATGATAGAAAATAACTATTACGTAGCCAACCTTACTTCTAAAATGGCAACGGTTAAGAATGAAATTGGGGCAGGTCAACTCGTTTCGCTTACGTTAAAATCCTTTGGTAACCAGATGCTAAAAAGAGCTAATATTAATATGCACTGGGCACCGAGCTTTCAAAAAAAAGGGTTGGACTATAAAACAATGGCGCACCTACGTAAATACGATTCTGTGTTTATCGATAAAGGCTTACATCAAAGTACAATTTATCGTTCAGGTAAAGTTGAGGGCTATGAGGAGATTCAGCTTAAGGGTCAGTATCAATTCTACGCTGGGTTACCCTATTTTATATTTTCATCGAGCATAATAATGGAAGACAATGTGCTTTTAACTATGCTCAGAAATGATGAGATGACCATGGATAGCCTGTTTACCCATGCCATGTTTCCTTTGCCAAATGGCGAAATAAAAAAGGCGTCACTATATGATAAACCTCCACTAAGTTCCCATTACTCTATCAAAGAACTTAGAAAAACACCCATTAATGCCAATGCCAAGTGGTTTTGTTTTTATAACGATAGTTTAAAATACGGGTTTGGAAGTATCCGCATCCACTATGATTATACCAATGCCGATGGAGCACAATCTCCTATGCTAAATCCAGAAACAAGAATTTCTTATGCCAGAGCAGAAGGAAGGTACTGGGATAGAAGGTTTTTATTTTCCGAAACAGATAGCCTTATAATACCCAAAGGAAGCAGATATACAGAGAAAAACGCTTATGTAATTTTTAAAATAAACCCTGAGAATCCTGCCAAAGAGATGGAAGAACTTTACATAAAATTAACACAACCAGTTTTGGTTAAATATGATAATTATATTAAATAAACAGATGAATAATAAACAATTAAAACTTGTTGGCTTTTATTTTCTTACAACCTTATTGGTATTTATTGCTCTTCAAAGCTATAATTTGGCAAAAGCGCAAACCTACCAGCCGCCAATTGGCATACCAGCTCCAACTTTTGGCATTGACCAAAAAGTGGAAAACTTCTATACCCGTCCCAATCCGTGGAATCAGGAAACAGCTGGCTGGTACTTTGTTAATCAGTATCATGCCAATGCCTCCGACAGCCATACCTACGGCACACCCGATAACCCACGAGCCACCATCCCCGACCCTGTGCCAGCCGGCTCCGTGGTTCACATTAGCGGCACCTACGATTATGCCCCAACCGGATACGACCTGATAAGCTGCGAGGGTACATCTGCCGCACCGGTATTTATTGTCGGAGACACCTCGGCCGTGGTCTTGAAAAAATGGGCATTTAAATCCACCTACACCATCATCGAAAATATCGAATTTACCGGGCTGGGCAAAATAAACATCAGATACCCTTCGCACCATATAGCCATACGCTACAACGAACTCCATAATATGCCAGGCAAAATTGGTGGCAGGGGCGAGTCAGATACCGAAAGAGTTGATAACATTGTGATTTACGATAACAAAATTCATTCTCAGGACGGATGGAATGCCGACCCCGATTCAGACCTTGACAACCACGGAATTAAATTTGATGCATACGTAGATAAAGTTTGGGTACTCGACAATGTAGGGTATCATAATGGAGGCTCTTTTCTTCAAATCGGCAATATGTATAACGGAGATTTGGATAGAAATAAATACTATTACGTAGGCCGCAACCTGCTTTACGAAAACCGGCAATCACCAATCGAAATTAAGCAGTCAAGCTATATTTTTATTTCCGAAAACGTGCTGTACAATAATTATAAAGTGCAAAACAATATTGCCGGACAGGCCGGTATATATGTAATGTATGGGCCAGCGCAAATCTGGATAATAAACAACCGAATTTACAACTCCAACTTTGGGGTTGCTTTTGGCAGCAACAGCGGAGGAGGAGGCCAAAATCAATACATTATTGGCAACCTGATGTACAATATTCACATGCCCGATGAATACGATTACAATGTAAATACGGGTTGGTCACCAGCCGCTATTATGATGGCTGGGGGCTGGAATCGCTATATCGTAAATAACACCATCTACGATACCGATGCTGGTATCAACGTGCCGGGAGGGGGCAAAGCAAAAATTATAAATAATATAATTTCACAAACCACACGAGCCAATCACATACTAATAGAATCGGGCGATGCAGCTGATTCTTCAGAAATGTACAACAACTTATTGTACCAAGCTGGCGGTAGTGTCAAAATCCGCTGGGGCAGTAATCAGATATACGATGTAGCCGCTTTTGAGACCGCCAATTCTGTACAGAGCGGCAGCAATCTGGAGGCGGGGCCGCTGTTTGCCGACTCTCTCAACAATAACTACTGGTTGCAAGAAGCCTCACCAGCCATTAACAGTGGCATAGTAGCCGATGTTTATCAAACCTTTTCCGATTTGTATGGCACCGACATTCGTCAGGATATTCACGATACAGCCAGGCCGTATGACGGCAACTGGGATATAGGTGCCTATGAATTTAAACCAGGTGCAACTACGCAATACACCCTTACGATAGGCACAGAAGGATCAGGCAATATTACATTATCTCCGTCTGAAGTAGCTTACAGCCCGGGAGACACCGTAACCCTAACCGCTATACCAGATGAAGGTTGGCAGTTTGACGGCTGGAGCGGAGATGTTACCGCTACGGATAGCTTGGTTTTACTGCTAATGACCTCCAACAAAACAGTAACAGCCAACTTTAGCACCCAAACAGTTACATCCCTGAACGAGATTGCCGCCAACCAACAGGCAGTATATGTGTACCCCAATCCAGTAGTGGATAAAGCTATTATTGTTAATAACAGCTTCAACGGCACACCATACCAGCTTAGTTTGCTCAATGCGGCTGGTCGGGAGCTAAGGCACTGGGTTAATGTTACCACCAAAAACGTTACAATCGGGCGAAGCAACCTGCCAGCTGGCATATATTATTACCAGATATATGCCGCTGGTCAGCAGGTAGTGGCGGGGAAAATCCTGTTTAAATGATACGAGCCATTTTTAGGTGCGGAACGAACAGATAAATTTATATGCAGTTATGTGACACTTACCAGCCCACTAAGAAAAAATAAAATAAACCGTTAAAACAATTTTTATAAATATGAGAAGCAGATTAATAATATTACTATTAGTTTTTGTATTGTCCGTATCGTGCAACGCTCAAACTACGACCACAAAAGACGAACAATCGGACAAGACGGTCTCTAATCTGGCTTATCTAAAAAGCATAAAAAAAATTGATGTGCATATGCATGTTCGAAGCGAGCAGCAGTACATAATCGACTTTATGGATGAATGGAATTTTAAGTTTAATACACTTTGTACTATTGGTTCAAACACCAAGTTGTTACAGGCTCAAATTGATACGGCAAAAATGCTTTATAATAAAGACCCGAGACATTATGCATGGGTTACCACTTTTGATGCAACAAATTTTGAGCAGGAAGGATGGGCAGAAAATGTAATTGAACAGCTAAAAAATGATTTTAGCAATGGAGCACTTGGTGTAAAAGTATGGAAAGCTATTGGTATGGAATATAAAAAAACCAATGGAGAATATTTACAATTAGACGACCCTGTTTTTACCCCCGTGTTCGAATTTATAGCCAGCCAAAACAAAACACTTATTGCCCACATGGGCGAGCCCATACACGCCTGGATGCCCACTTATTTTACCAAAGAAGGAGTAGGCAGAAACTACTGGGCTAAACGTCCTGAATACAGTTTTTGGGATAAGCCCGAGCTGCCTTCTTATAGCGATATTCTGGCTGCCCGCGACCACGTGATTGAAAGACACCCCAACCTTAAAATTGTAGGAGCACATTTAGGTAGTATGGAGTTTGATGTGGACGAAATTATAACCAGGCTGGAAAAGTATCCCAATTTTGCTGTAGAACTGGGTGGAAGAACCCGCTATTTTATGTGGCAAGCAAGAGGTAAAGTAAGAGACTTTTTTATCCGCTATCAGGACAGAATAATGTACGGGATAGACAGAGGTTCGAGAGCAGCAATGACCCCAGAAGAAAAGGTAGAAACAAGAAAGGAAATGGATTTTAGAACAACCTTGTTTTTTCGTTATTATGCTACTGGCGATGATATTCCGTGGGGAAATACTATTTCGCATGATACCCCTCAACCCAAAGCAACTTACACTGTAAAAGGTATTAACCTGCCCAAAGAAGTACTTAATAAGTTTTTTTATACCAATGCGGTTAACTGGTTCCCCGGCATTGATAAAGACTACAAATAAATTTAAAAAAATAATAAAAATGAAAATCGAACACACACCATTACTAACACTACTACTTTTTTTTCTGCTTGCTTCATGTAATGCACAAACTAAAGAAGAAAGCACCTCTAACCTGGCCTACCTAAAAAGCATTAAAAAAATAGATGTGCATATGCACATTAAAAGCGACCAGCAGTATTTAATTGATTTTATGGATGAGTGGAACCTTAAATTTACATCTATTTGTACCGTGGCCCCGGGCTTTAGAAATGTGCCTGGGCAAGTTGAAAATGCTAAAATAGTGTACAATAAATACCCCCGATATTATGCCTGGATAACCACTTTTGATCCAATCGGATTTGAAGAAAAAGACTGGGCAGAGAATGTAATTAAACTGTTAAAAGATGACTTTGATAATGGAGCTGTTGGCGTAAAAGTATGGAAAGCTATTGGTATGGAATATAAAAAAGCCAATGGAGAATATTT
>JAMOMJ010000401.1 GCA_027067135.1 Cyclobacteriaceae bacterium | reverse complement strand
GAATAACTTTATTAATAGGGTAGAAGAGTTTGAACCTATTTCAACCATTCATTCTACGCAAAAAGACGAACCTCTGCTAAATTTTAAATGGATTCTTGGGTTACTTTTATTAATAGCTACTGCAGAATGGTTTTTACGAAAATTTTATGGGGGTTATTGATATAAAAAGCTAACAGTATTTCTTAGCCTGAATTATTCATGCGTTTAGATTGATGTGGATTCAAGGCATCAAAAATTGAAGCTGTGGTGTTCTACAGCGATGTTTTTGCAACGAAGAATACGCATTAATATAAACGCACATTTTGATTTTTTTGAAACACTGATTTGTTTTACAATAATATCTCAATGATTGTAATTTGTTTTTTTGATAAAATTCAAAATGTTTATGAATAATTCAGGTTAGGTCGAACTCGGTTAGAAGGTTGTCTCGCAAGTAATCTCGTCATTCTGAACGAAGTGAAGAATCTCTCAGTTCTTGGTTGCAAAGCTTGTTGAAATCCTTCGATTCCTCAGGATAGCATAGCTTTTTTCCTTTTGAAGGAATCTAACTCTTCTCTAAAAAAAAAGTGCTATTTGCTCTCAAACACCTCACACTCAATTTCAATTTCTGCACTTACCGAAGCAGCAGCCGAGCAATATTTATCCGTAGCCAGTTTAGCCACTTTTTCAAAAGTTTCCAAATTGGTATCGGGAGATACTAAGGTGTATTTAGAAGCAATATGAGTTAATCCTCTTGGGTGTTCATCTCTGCGAATACCTGTGGTTTCAATTTTTAAATCGATGAATGTTTTACGCTTTTTCTTAAGCATAGATACAATATCTACAGCAGCACAACCTGCAATGGAAGCTAACATCATTTCAACAGGAGCAAGGCTTTTCTTATCTTCTGCATTACGCATATCAATATGTATGGTATTGCCATTTTCATTTTCGGCAATGTATAATTCGTCTTCTACGTAGCGGGTTATAATTTTCATTAGTTTCTAATTATCATCATTCATAAAGGAAACGTCATTGTGATCTGCCTTTTAGCGGAGAAGCAATCTGTTAATAAATTTTAGTTTAATATAAACAGATTGCTTCGTCTCTACCATTGGCGTAACCATTTGTAACAAGGGTTCAGTTTTACTTTTTTCATTCTGAGGAACGAAGAATCTTCTACACCTTGAAGGTAACTTTCTAACTTGAGAAGATTCCTCGTACCTCGGAATAGAAAAGAAACCTTTTGTGATTCCGTCATTTCCCTACGCTGATCCGCCAAATGGTCGGATTCCCCTCTCGCAATGATGCGATAATAGTTTTTATAAAGTAGCTAATGCCTTCGCATAATCTGGCTCTTGCACTATTTCAGGAACTTGTTCTGAATAAATTACTTTCCCACCTTCATCTATTACCACAACAGCTCTTGAGTGAAGCCCTTCCATTGGGCCATCTACAATATTGGTTTTATAGGCCGTAGCAAAATTGGTATTTTTAAAATCTGAAAGATTGACCACATTCTTAATTCCTTCAGCCTCGCAAAAACGGTTATGAGCAAATGGTAAATCTTTAGAAATACATAAAACAGTAACATCTTTATTACTAGCCTCCTCATTGAATTTGCGTACCGAAGCGGCACAAATACCCGTATCTAACGAAGGAAAAATATTAAGAATTACTTTTTTACCTTTAAAATCTGTAAGGCTAGCGTTTGATAAATCAGTTTTTGTAAGTGTAAAAAGTGGAGCTTCATGCCCAACTTCTGGTAAAGACCCTGCTGTGTGAATGTCGTTTCCTTTTAATGTGATAGTAGCCATAATTTGTTAGTTAATTGTTATTGGTTAAGAGTTATCGGTTATAAAATGAATTACAGGTGTTACCCAATAACCATTAACGAATAACCATTAACCTCTTTTTTTAATTCTGTTGTTTTATTAAATTCAATGCCGACCCTGCTTTAAACCACTCAATCTGGGGTTGGTTGTACGTATGGTTACAAACCACAACATCGCTTGTACCATCTTTATGCGATAATTTTAGCAAGATTTGCTTACCGGGAGCAAAGTTATTGAGGTTGATGGTCTCAATGGTGTCATCTTCCTGAAACTTAGTATAATCTTCTTTATTGTCAAACGTTAAGCCAAGCATACCTTGTTTTTTAAGGTTGGTTTCGTGAATTCTGGCAAATGATTTCACCAGCACAATTCGGACCCCTAAATGACGTGGCTCCATAGCTGCATGCTCTCTGGAAGAACCTTCTCCGTAATTTTCGTCTCCAACAACAATAGAGCCAATACCTGCCGCTTTATACGCACGTTGTGTAGCAGGTACAGCACCATACTCACCCGTTAGTTGGTTTTTAACCAAATTGGTTTGCTCATTAAAATAATTAACAGCCCCAATAAGCATATTATCAGAAATATTATCTAAATGACCTCTAAAACGTAACCAGGGGCCGGCCATTGAAATATGATCTGTGGTACATTTTCCTTTAGCTTTAATTAACAGTTTCATGCCAGTTAGCTCACCGCCAGGAAAAGGGGCAAATGGTTCTAGTAATTGTAGTCTCTTAGAATCAGGAGCTACCGAAATATTAATTCCAGACCCATCGGAAGCAGGTTCTTTATAACCATTATCATCTACTGCAAACCCTTGCGTTGGTAATTCTATGCCTGTAGGCTCTGCTAGTTTAACAGATTCTCCATTATTATTCACTAATTCATCAGTTACAGGATTAAAATCCAATTTACCCGAAATTGCAATGGCAGCTACCATTTCAGGTGAAGCTACAAATGCATGTGTATTAGGGTTGCCATCGGCACGTTTGGCAAAGTTTCTATTAAACGAGTGTACTATTGAGTTCTTCTTTTGCTCTTCAGCACCCGGCCTTGCCCATTGGCCAATACAAGGGCCACAGGCATTTGTAAATATTTTTGTAGATTTAAATTTGTTAAATATATCTAAAAGTCCATCCCTCTCTGCTGTAAAACGCACTTGTTCAGAACCTGGGTTAATTCCCAACGAAGCTTTAGCAGTAAGCCCTTTGCTAACTGCATCTTCAACAATAGAAGCCGCCCGGGTTAAATCTTCGTACGAAGAGTTGGTACAAGAGCCAATTAATGCCCACTCTATATCAGTTGGCCAGTCATTAGCTGCTGCTTTTTCTTTCATTTCGGCTACAGGAGTAGCTAAGTCAGGTGTAAACGGTCCGTTTAAATGAGGCGTAAGCTCAGTAAGGTTTATCTCAATTACCTCATCAAAATATTGTTCGGGGTTTGCATATACCTCTGGGTCACCTGTTAAATGTTCTTTTACTTCATCGGCCAAATCAACTACATCTTGTCGGCCGGTAGAGGCTAAGTACCTACGCATACTGTCGTCATAACCAAAGGTAGAAGTGGTTGCGCCAATTTCAGCACCCATATTACAAATGGTTCCTTTTCCTGTACAAGATAACGATTTTGCACCTTCGCCAAAGTATTCAACGATAGCCCCTGTCCCACCTTTTACAGTAAGTATTCCTGCTACTTTAAGTATCACATCCTTTGGGGCTGTCCACCCATTTAATTTACCTGTAAGTTTAACTCCTATTAGCTTTGGCATTTTAAGTTCCCAGGGCATATCGGCCATTACATCAACCGCATCGGCACCACCAACACCAATGGCAACCATTCCTAAACCACCAGCATTAACCGTGTGCGAATCAGTACCAATCATCATTCCACCAGGGAACGCATAATTTTCCAACACCACCTGATGAATAATTCCGGCTCCCGGCTTCCAAAAACCTATACCATACTTATTCGATACCGTTTCAAGAAAGTCGAACACTTCGCCTGAAGAAGACTTGGCAGATGATAAATCATTGGCAGCCCCTTCTTTGGCCAATATTAAATGATCGCAATGCACGGTGGTTGGTACGGCTACTTTGGGTTTGCCAGCTTGCATAAATTGCAATAGCGCCATTTGAGCTGTGGCATCTTGACAAGCAATTCGGTCTGGGGCAAAATCAACATACGTTACACCTCTTTCATGAGCAGTTTTAGCATTTCCTTCAGATAAGTGAGCGTATAAAATCTTCTCTGCTAAGGTAAGTGGGTGGTTAACTATTTTGCGAGCTGCTGCTATACGCTCTGGGTAGGCTGCATACACAGCTTTAATCATATCAATGTCGAATGCCATAAGTATAAATTAGAATGTTTAAAATCTTTTTTTTGTCCTCCTTAATATATAAGGCTTTTTTATCTTAAAAAACAGGAATTACCCCAGTATTTTTTCGGATGGCAAATTTAGTAAAAAATGTAATGTAATGAATGTGTTTTAAGCATTGTATTCATTGATTAATACAATTATTTTCACGTTCTTTAGGCGCAATATATCAATCTAAGTGAAACAATCGAGGGTCTAGGTTTATATACCTAAGGTATAGAAAACCAAAATGGCCTACCTTTGGGTTACTTTTATGTTTATAATGTCTATTTAGAAGAGTTAATATTATTGTATGAAGTTATTATTAATAAGTGTACTTATTGCAATCTCGCCATTTAATTTGGAAACAGAGCCTTGCAAGGATTTAACCTATGATATTAAGTTGACTCATACTTCGGATGGTAAAGACAATGGAATCATTGAAGTAACTATCACCAAGAGTTCTTCTAAGGTAAAAGCCTTTTTGTATAGTGAAGGTAAAAGTGGCAATAAATTAGACGTAAAACTTGATGAATTGACCCATTTAAAGGCAGGTAAATATATATTAGTTCTTCAAAACAAGGAGTGCTCTTCTGTTAAACGTGATATTATAATCAAATGAATAATATCAACCATTTAAATAGTCTCAAATTAACTACAAGGATGAGGAAGTTAACCTTTTTCAAGATATTTATAATTTTCATTATTACTGTATTCTCTTCAATAGACGCATTTTCGCAACTTACAGCTTCATTCACTAATCGTAAAGATGCTTGTGATGGATTAGATAATGGGTCAATTGATGTTACCGTAACAAATTCAAGTGGTGCTATTACAGTGCAATTTTTTGGACCGCCAAACTTTGTACTTACACCAACAGATGGTGTAACAGAAACAGTTTCTGGAATGACTGCAAAGAGTTATCCTGTAATTGTACAAGATGATAATGAATCTGTAGTTTATAATGTTGAAATTTTTAACATTACGCCAGATTTAAATGCCTTATTTAATTCATCAACAGATAATTTGGATTGCAATGCACCAAACGGTAGTATTGATATTGATGTTTCAGGAGGTACAGGAGCTTACTCTTATTCTTGGACAGGGCCTGGAGGATTTACTTCTTCGTCTGAAGATATTTCAGGATTAGCTGGAGGTGACTATTCAGTTGATGTTTTTGATGATGGAACAAATTGTTTCAGGAGTTTAGGGCCTTTTACAATTACTAACCCAATTATAGATGTAACTTTAGCGGTAACAGCAGCAACCGACCCCATTTGTGAGACCGGTTCAACGACCATAGATGTGGCTTTATCCGAAATAGGTGTAAGCTATCAATTGCGAAACGATGCAGGCAATATAGACATAGGTGTGCCTGTAGTAGGCACAGGAGGGACAATTAATTTACCCACTGGAGCTTTAGCAACCACCACTATTTTTAATGTATTGGCTACCAGTGGTGTTTGTCCCCCAGCTGAATTAACAACCTTAGTAACCGTAACTGTAGATGCTGCTCCCAACACAGGTTTAGCGGTAACAGCAGCAACCGACCCCATTTGTGAGACCGGTTCAACGACCATAGATGTGGCTTTATCCGAAACAGGAGTAAGCTATCAATTACGAAACGATGCAGGCAATATAGACATAGGTGTGCCTGTAGTAGGCACAGGAGGGACAATTAATTTACCCACTGGAGCTTTAGCAACCACTACTATTTTTAATGTATTGGCTACCAGTGGTGTTTGTGCACCGCTTGAATTAACAACCTTAGTAACCGTAACTGTAGATGCTGCCCCCAACACAGGTTTAGCGGTAACAGCAGCAACCGACCCCATTTGTGAGACCGGTTCAACGACCATAGATGTGGCTTTATCTGAAATAGGTGTAAGCTATCAATTACGAAACGATGCAGGCAATATAGACATAGGTGTGCCTGTAGTAGGCACAGGAGGGACAATTAATTTACCCACTGGAGCTTTAGCAACCACTACTATTTTTAATGTATTGGCTA
>JAMOMJ010000400.1 GCA_027067135.1 Cyclobacteriaceae bacterium | reverse complement strand
GCTTTACTATCTTCCCTTTTAAAGGAGTTAAACGAGAGACCAAACGGATAGTAGTCATCCATCTGCACAATTTTACTCTTGGTATGGGTAATCTTTAAGTCATCAAAATAAACGTTCACATTCGCTGCATTTTCGTTGGAAACGTAAATATACATATACCCTGCTTGTGTAATCGGGATTTGGTTGATTTCTAACTTCTCAAATGCCCCATCAGCAGCAGTAGTTACTTGATCAAACCCTGCATCTACATCTCCGTCTATTGTCAAAATCGGCTGAAAGTTATTATCAAATAATATATAGTTTAAATAAGCCAATGGAGAGTCAGTATTTGGATTATCATCTAAAGCTCCAACTCCTGCTGTTGTAAAATTATTTAGTATTTGTTGTGCTAATTCTGGTGAAGCGCCTACTGGTGTAATTGCACTGGCAATAGCAGTAAGTATTGAGTTACCAGTAGCCCTTGTGCCATTGCCGTTATAAGAAACATACTGAGCAAACACTTCCATATTAACCACATCGCCAGGTGCAACCCTTAAACTTTTAGCTGGGCCAACTGCTCTATCAAACTCCTCACCTCTTGGATCGTCATTATTAAGTATGGCAGAGTGTATAGGAAAATCTAATTCAGGGGGATCAGCATCAGTATGGTTAAAAACAAAGTCATCTTTTCTAGTTTCAAATATATTACTGAATGTTGCTTCTTCGTATTCATCATACTCCGTCTCCATAGTTGCTAGGTATTCTATCACTTCATTTTTGGTAGTGAAGCTTACCCTTGCATTGCCCAGATGGTCTTTGAGGTGGTATTGGTATTCAAATTCACCCGTTCCAGTGTTTGGCACTATACGCCCTTCTTCAGTTTGAATGATTGCTAACTTACTGTCAGTGAATTCTCTAATAATAATATCCTTTAGATAAGCCTTTGATCCAATAACTGGATTTTGATTTCCTATAGCTTTTAAATAGAACCGCCACGGAGAGTCTCCTGTGGCCATAACATTATTGAACATAATAGTATTCCATTCATTTGGTACAAGAGCAATACTCTGTCCATATACTAAGTCAGGATATCTTAACCAAATATTTGAGATATCACCTGTACTCCCAACAATGTAAACTTTCATTTCAACACTAAAGGTTCTGGCAGTCTCGTCTGTTGCTAAATTCAATATCAACCTTGGCTTATCTCCGGTACAAATTAACTCGAGATTATCATCACTTCCACTTACTCCATCAATATTTCCTAATATACTGATACTTGCTGCTGTATAATCTCCAGTGTCGATGCCAAAGTCAGAAGTATGAATTGGTGTATTAGTGGTTTCATAAATGTATGCCCCTGAATAATCGGTTCTTTTGGTGAGTAACCCTGATTCATCATACACTTCTTGAGCCAGTTTTACGCCTGTGGCATCATAACTGTATTTTATGTATTCGCCATTGTTTTTATCCACTCTTTCAGGCAGGTTTAAGTGGTTATAGGCAATGCTTGCAATGTCTTTGTTTTTGTCTTCGGTCATATTGCCATTGCCATCATACCCGTAATCATTGCCTGCGGTGTTGCCGTCTTTAAAGCCTTTTTCATTTCCGCTACTGTCAGTTACTTTTTGTAGCTGATTGCCCACATAGGTATAGGCAAGATTGTCCATTACAGTAGTTTGGGTTTCGTTTCTGCTTAGGGTCTTAATGTTCCCATTTAAGTCGTATTGACCAACGCTCATATCGGTGTTGTCTGGCAGCCATGTACCTAGTAGTTTTTTAGAAGTCGCATTGGTAATGCGGTTCATTGGGTCGTAATTATAGGTGTACGCTTGTTGCTCACTGCCATTAACTCCTGATGTCCATTTTACTGCGGAGATATTTCCGTTGAATAAAGAACTGTTGTTTAAGGCAGCATCCTGATTATTGTAGAGCAGTTCCATCCCAAAATAGTCTCCTTCGCCATCGCTTAGGTTGTTATCATTAATGCTGGTTAACCACCCTCTGATATTATACCTATAATCCACACTTTGGGCAAAGCTGCTTCCATTGTCTTCGGAGTGCAGGTTTTTTTCGATCAGTTCTCCCAGCTCGTTGTAAGTGTTAGATGTAATAACTTTTTCGGTAGCTATGCGTGCCTTATAAATGGTTCCTATATTTTTTATAACAGCACGGGGGTATAAATTACCAGTATATGCATTATTTGTTGTTCTAACAAGTACATCATTTACAAAATAGTTCATCTTATTCCCTTCTCGTTCTATTTTTAGCCTATCACCTGAAATATATGGTATCCACATAACATAACTACCAGATTCATAAATACCTATTTTAGGGTTTCCACCATCATTTCTCAAGTAAAAAGAGTAGTTCAATCCCCCATAAGCAGTAACAGATGTTGTAGATGGCTGATCATCAAATCCAAAAAATCTATTTTCCGTCACTTCTTTTGCCTCCATGCTTAGCCAACCATCTTGCCCTTCTGGTACAAACTGCTCTACCTGAGCATAATCTGACCATTGGTTGGAGCCTGATTTAGAAAGTGTATTTTCTTCATCTACTGAAAAAACACTTTCTAAATCCTTCCAAACTACAGGTTCTTCAAAAAGCTGTTTGCTTTGCATTAACCTGCCAGCATGGTCGTAATCAAAAGCTTGTTTTATTGGAATAATATTATCATTATTTGAATGAATCGATTTTGTTTCCAGTACCTTACCTACAAAATCGTACAAACTACTTACTCGGTCTATTCCACCAACACTATTATCTGCTACCGTTTGAATGACCCTGTACTTATCATCATAATACACTACGGATTTTAACCAAGTACCATCGTCTAAATTTTTAACCATACTGGCAGTTACTTGGCCTTTTACTTTAGTAAAGTTAGTGGTTGGGGTGCTATAAACCGCATTGGTGGTTTGGGTTAATTGGGCATCTTCATAGCCCATTGCCCAAGTGTCGGCTACTGTGTAATTATCGTAATAGGTTAGGGTTAGGTAATCTGTATCGATTGGTGTTTGAGGAAATGATTTATTGTCATAATTATGTCTTTCAGTTCCTAAAGACTCGTACCAAGCCTGCGAAGCGGATAAGTTGGTATAATAATCATTAACTGTTGTTTGCATATCATCACGGGTAGAAGCATCTGTATAAATTCCTGTTGCCACTGGCCGGTTAAAAGCATCGTATTTAGTAAACAACCATTCATCTTTACCTCTTTGTACAGAATCCTGAGTTAATACGAGCCTATCGCGGTTGTCATACACCATAAATACTGCTCCTGCCCCGGGTACCTGTTTTTCTACCATGCGCCTGCGGCCATCATATTTATATTGAAAGGCCCATTGGTTTAAAAAGTAGGTTTTGGGGTGGATGGTAGTTGCTTCTACCGGATCAGACGTTTTGGTTTGGTTTAATAAGCTGTTGGTTACTGTATAGCGGTACATGCCTGCATCATCTGCAGTAGCTGTTTTTACAAATTTATCTCCTGTTGGGTTTTCGTTTTGAGCGGTTACATCTACCCAGTTACCTGCTACTTGTTTTTCCCAGGTAAAGGTGTTGTTGGGAGATGCATCATGGGTATCTATAATTAATTGGGTGCCTTCTAAAACGGCTGTAGCGGAGTAAGTTATTGGGGGTGCCCCTTGGCCAGTGTAAATAAACTCGTTAAAATTATGTGTACCATCAGAGTTTAGGTTGGCTTCGATATCTGAGTAGGCTATTTTATTGTTGTGAACCCAGTATTTTAAATTACTCGCATTTACATGGTCAGAAAGGTTTGGTATGGATGTAAATTGATTTCCATAAAGATAAAGATTCTTCACGTTAGGATGATTTACCATTTCTTTGGTTACTGCTCCTTCTAATTTATTATTATTAATCCTAAATGTTATAAGGTTTGTGAGGTTTGATAAGTTCGCAGGAAGGCTCCCTGTGAATTGATTGCCTCCCATAAATACTGCGTGCAACTTAGTTGAGTTTCCAAGCCATTGTGGGAACTCTCCTGACAATTGATTGCCGCTTACATAGAATTGAGTTAAGTTAATTAACTTACTAAATTCAGTTGGAATTGAGCCACTCAGTTGATTGGAATGTAAGTATAAAACATTTATATTTTCTAAATCCCCTAACTCCTTAGGAAGGGTGCCGGTAAATTGGTTGTAATTCAAATGCAAAACGCGTAATAAATTTAGATTGCCTAATTCTGGAGGTATTGATCCTGATAATTGATTGCTGCTTAAATAAAGTTTTACAAGGTTGCTTAAATTACCAATGGAAGAAGGGATATTTCCTGTGAATTGGTTCGTTTGCAGTCTTAACTCAGTAAGATTTATCATATTACCCAGCGTTACGGGCAATGTGCCCGACAGTTGGTTACCTTGTACCCAAAACCATTTAAGCTTTACAAGCCCGCCTATTTCTGGTGGCAGGTTGCCTGTAAGCTCATTATTATAAAGGTATAATGATATTAAATTTGAAAGATTTCCTATTTCAGAGGGAATTGTACCAATCAAGCTATTGTAATGAAGATATAGGTATTGAAGATTAATTAAACTGCCCAAGGATACTGGAATACTTCCTGAAAGGGTGTTAACAGAAAAATTTATACTTGTTAAAGATATAAGCAGGCTAATTTTTGATGGAATTTCTCCAATTAACTTGTTGTTATTAAGCGCAAGATAACTCACATCGCCATTCAATACACCTACTCCAAACCAAGTGCCCATTTCTGTTGCTGTAACAGTGGCTGGCCAGTTGCCTGCACTTGGCCAACCCGTGTTATTAGTCCAGTTGGGTCCATCGGTGCTTTCGTAAAGGGCTTTGAGGGCTTGAAATTCAATCTCATCAGGCACATTACCATTAGCTATTTTTTGGGGAGAATATGCGTAAGAATTAAACAAACCTAGGTTAGCATCTACGTCTGATTGAGGAATGTAATTATCCTGTATAACAACTTTTAGATTGGTTGCATTAGGGTGAGATGACAAGTTTGGGAATGATGTAAAACTATTGCCCTGCAGGTAAAGTTGCACCAGTGATGACATAGCATTAAAATCTACATCTATATCTCCTATAAAATTATTATTACTCAAATGCAAAAGGGTTAGTTTTGTAAGATTCCCTATCGACTCAGGGATTTTTCCGTCAAGCCCCAATCCAGTTAAACTTAATGCAGTAAGGTTTGGCCAATCTCCAATAAACGCATTAATATCACCGGTAAAATTATTAGAGCTAAGATAAATTGTCCTTAAATTATTAATGTTCTTGAGCCACAAAGGAAGTGGTCCTGACAAATTATTATTATGCAAAACCAACTGTTGTAAGTTGATTAAATTTTGCCAATTTTCAGGAATACTGCCAGTGAAATTATTGCCAAAAAGATAAATATTATTTAAATTCTGAAAATTACCCAAATAGCTTGGAAGGTTTCCTCCAATGCCACTACTAGAAATAAATAGCACTTGTAAATTTGTGAGATTTTCAAAACTAGCTGGTATTGACCCTGACATATTTGCATTACGCAGGTAAAAAAACTTTAGCTTTGTGCAGTTGCCTAATGATGAGGGTATAGTTCCTGTCAACACATTATCGTGCAACTGTAATGACACTAGATTAGTAAGATTACCTAGTTCAATAGGAATATTTCCAGTTAATAAATTATTATATAATAACAGTATAACTAGTTTTTGTGGGTTTCCTAATGAAATTGGAATACTTCCCCCTATCTGATTTGAATTTAATTTTAGTTGAATTAGTTCTGATAAATCGCCTATAGATTCAGGAAGAGTTCCACTTAAATTATTATTAGGCAATTTTACTTGAGTCACATCACCATTAGTTACTGTAACCCCAAACCAAGCTCCCATTTCTGCTGCTGTAGCAGTGGCAGGCCAGTTGCCTGCACTTGGCCAGCCAGTATTATTTGTCCAGTTGGATCCATCCGTACTTTCGTAAAGGGCTTTGAGGGCTTTAAATTCAAGTGAATCAGGAACTTGTGCTTTAGAAACCATTGTTAACAACCCAATTAGCAAAAAAGTAAGTTGAAGTATTTTTTTCATCAGTTTAAATTCTTTTACAGGTGTTAACATTAATTTCCGTAATCTTCAATATTTGCAATGGCTTCTGGAGGTAGTACAAAGCGCAGGTTGCCAAAATCATCGTAGATATAATAGGTATCGGCCCATTGGCCTGTTACATAGTTTT
>JAMOMJ010000399.1 GCA_027067135.1 Cyclobacteriaceae bacterium | reverse complement strand
ATTGATGGAGGAGCCTTTAAATTACAAGGCAATCTTACCTTTTATAAGCAAGATCCTGTATATGGAGATGGTTTTAGTGGCAATATTAATGCAGAATTTGAACCTGGCTTAACTGTGGCAGCAACAGCCGTATTTGGCAATGTAGATGGGTATCGATACTGGTATGCCGATGCGCTGGCATCAATGCCAACGGGCGTGCCTATATTTTCGGGTGTTGGTATCTACGGGTTTGGAGGAGGTGCCTACTACCGCATGGCCATGGATGCAGATGGAAGTGGGAGCAAAATTGGAGAAACGGCATCAGGAGTAGTGTATATACCTAAAGAAAATGCTGGACTAGGTATTAAAGCAACCATAGAATTGGGTTCTCATCCAAAGCCAGAAGCCTTTAATGGTGATGTAACTTTTGAAGTTGCTTTTTTTCAAGGTGGTGGCATAAGATATATGTCGTTTAAAGGAAATGGTTACCTAGCAACCCCTCCAGCAACAGGAACTTTAGCCAATATCAAGAAGAAAACAATGAAATTGGCAAACGTGATTAGCAAGCTAGAAAGCACCATGCCAAGTGGGGCTACTGCGCTGCTTAATCAAAATGCCGAAGCCGACCAATCCGTTACACAAATTTATGGGCTTATTGGTGAAGCAGCAGGTAAAAAAGGCCAAATATCTGCCAACGTATTTATCAGTTACGATTTCGAAAACAGGGTGCTTCATGGCAATTTCGAAGCTTATATTAATGTAGCAGGAGGTATTATTAAAGGAAGTGGTACTGGGGGTAGAGCTGGCTGGGCCGTATTGCATTTTGCCCCCGATGAATGGTATGTGTATGTGGGCACTCCCGAAGACCGTTTAGGCCTGCAAATGGGAGTTGGGCCTGTTAGTGCACAGGCATCCAGCTATTTAATGGTGGGTACCTCAATACCTGGCAGCCCGGCTCCACCAGATAATATTTCAAGAATTCTTGGGTTAGATGCTAGTGAGCTTGATTATATGCGCGACTTAAACGCCTTGGGAAATGGAGCCGGGTTTGCTTTTGGAGCCAATTTTGGCATTGATACAGGCGACCTTACTTTCCTTATGTTTTATGCTCGTTTTGCAGCTGGTGCAGGGTTCGATATTATGCTAAAAAATTACGGCAATGCTCGATGTGTGGGCAGCTCTGATCCCCTTGGAGTAAACGGTTGGTACGCAAATGGGCAGGCTTATGCCTACTTTGAGGGTAAAATAGGGATTAAAATAAAGCTGTTTGGACTAAACAAAAGAGTTAATATCATAGATCTACAGGCAGCAGCCATTTTGCAAGCTAAGTTGCCCAACCCGTTTTGGATGAAAGGCATTGTGGGTGGTTCGTTTAACGTATTAGGCGGATTAGTAAAAGGTAATTGCAAATTTGAAGTTGTTATTGGTGAAGAATGTGAGGTGGTAACTGGTAGCGTGCTCGAAGGCATTTCGGTAATTGCAGATATTACCCCTGCCGTTGGCATTAAAGACGTGGATGTGTTTACTACCCCCCAAGCAGTCTTTAATATGCCTATCAATCAAATATTCGAAATGGTAGATAATGATGATGTAAAAAAATCATTCCGTATTGTGTTAGATAAGTTTGATTTAACAGAAGCTGGTGCTGCTATTCCTGGTGCTATTTCTTGGAACGACACCAAAGATGTAGCCGCTTACGATTCCTATGAAGTTTTTCCTTCGGAAAAAGATTTGAAAATTAATGTGCAAGTAAGTTTTGAACAAATGATTTCTAGCACTTGGGTACCCGTATTTGGTGCAGATGGCAAAAAAGTATTAGAAAAAAGAGAATCAACCTTTACTTCTGGCGTAGCACCAGACTATATTCCACTTCAAAATGTGGCCTATAGTTACCCCGTGGTAAATCAATTAAATTTTTATAAGGATGAATATGGGAGTGGCTATATAAAACTTAAAAAAGGCCAAGCTTATTTGTTTAAAGAGAATGCTGCTGATTGGCAACAAAAAGGAAGGTTTACAACTTCATCTGGAACAAAAACCTTATTCAACTACGCCTACTCTTCGAGTAGCAAAGAAGTTAATTTTGCCCTCCCAACCAATATGGCTACCAATACCATTTATGCGTTTGAGTTGGTTAACCTCCCTGTTAGGCAGTCGGGTCGAATTGATAAAAACGTAAAGGATGTAACCAATAAATTACCCTCGGAAGGAGAAAAAATAGATATGGAACTTACCACTAAAAAGGCAGAAGGCACTATAGAAGAATTGCAAGAGAAAGCGATATTTGCAGCTCATTTTAAAACGAGTGAGCATGCAACGTTAAAAAAGAAACTTGATGCCGCAGACATGTCATCTCAATGGCGTTGGCCAATCAGAAATGGGGTACATGAGCTTGGGAAATCGATTAAATCTCCAGAATTATTTGATGACGCAGAAATTTATGGCGTTGGTGAACAACAACCATTAATTCAGATAGAAGCTGTTTTAAATAATAACACCTATTATAATGACTATATGTTTCCTGTGGTTTATCAAGGCTATCCACTGGAAGGTCGTTTTTCAATTGCTTGGCGCACAGTGAACAAATTGGGCGTACCTCCAGTTAGAGCAGTGTATATAAGACAGTATCCCTTAACTCAAGTACAGCTAAGCACATCAGATATAACTACTGGAAAACACTTTGCTCCATTGCTATCTGCAGCTTTTATCTATGATCTATCTAATTATTATTCAAAAGATATGTCGGAAATACAAAATAAGGTTGCCAACTATTATGCTGATTCTGGTAAGATAAATCAGCGATTAGAGTTACTTCTTACAACCCCGTTTCCCGTTATTTTAAAAGGAACTTATGAAATAACGGTAAAACACGTATTGCCTGGTAGAAACATAAAAACTAGTGAGCAAAAAGTAAACATTGTAAATCCAGTTCAATGATAAAAATAATAACCTGTTGTATACTTTTAGCAATTACCACTTTCGGAACTGCAAATGCACAAAAAAGCATACGCTCTGAGATAAAATTAATTGCAAAAGCAGGAAAACAAAATATTAAGTTAAGGTGGGCTCCTACGTCTGCTGCAGCTTGGCAACGTTTAACTCAATATGGCTATACCATTGAGAGAGTAACACTAAGTAGAAATGATAAGTTGCTCTCTGTACCAGAAAAGATTGCACTAACTTCAAACATTCTTCCTAAGCCACTTGAACAATGGGAAATAATGATTGTTAATAATGATTTCGCAGCTATTGCTGCACAAGCAATTTTTGGAGAAACTTTTGAATTAACTGAGAACTATTCTTCCGATATTGTTCAGGTTATTAATAAATCAAAAGAACTAGACCAGCGTTTTTCATTTGCACTTTTTGCAGCGGATCAATCATTTTCTGTAGCAGAAATTTCTGGCCTTGGATACGTAGATGCTTCTGCGAAGAATAATGAAAAATACTTATATAGAGTTATTAGTGGAGTACCAGAACAAAAGGAAGTTATTAAAAAAGGGTTTGTGTACATTGGATTACAAGATTATGTAGAGCTACCTGTTATCTATGACTTTCAAGCGGATTTTAGGGATAAAGTGGTATTACTTAGTTGGGAAAGAGAGAATTTTGATGGGACCTATAACAGTTTTATAATTGAAAAATCCATAGACGGAGGTAAATCCTACTCACCAATTACTAATTTACCCATTGTAAACACTATGAGGGATAAAAATTTCAAATCTAGACTTGGGTTTAAAATGGACTCATTAAAAGAAAATGGTAAAAAATATTTTTATCGTATAAAAGGGATTAATGCTTTTGGTGAAATTTCTCCACCATCAGAACCTGTTTTTGGCAGTGGGTTTATTCCTATTTCTTCACCTCCACAGTTAACGGAATGGGCTACAACCGATAATCGCACCGTAGATTTGGTATGGACATTTGAAAGTAATCCTAAAATTAATGGTTTTAAAGTAGAGAGAAGCAATAAGGTGTCTGGCCCTTTTACTGCCATCAAAGAGCTTAGTTCCGAAACACGTACTTTTAATGACAACGCTCCATTGCCCACTAATTACTATCGTATAACTGCGTTTAATGTACAAAGTAGCAATTCTTCCTTTCCTGTTTTGGTTCAGTTAGAAGACAGTATTCCTCCTATGGCTCCGGTAGGTATACTAGGAATTGTTGACACTTCAGGAATTGTTACTTTACGATGGAATTCTAATATAGAAAATGATTTGCTAGGATATAGAGTCTATAGAGCAAATTTTAAAAATGCTGAATTTGCAAGAATTTCGAATGAGCCTATTAAAATACCTAATTGGACAGATTCCATAAATATTAAATCCTTAACTTCTAGCATATATTATAAAGTTACGGCAATTGATAATCGATATAATGAATCGTTAGTATCAGAGACTTTAACATTGGAACGCCCAGATTTAATCCCTCCAGTGCCTCCTGTTTTTAAAGGTATTAACTCTCTTGAAAATGGCATTGAGCTAATATATATAGGCAGTTCTAGTAGAGATGTATCTAGTTACCAAATCTACCGCAAGCAAGCCAAAGAAAGTGAATGGTTGAAAACAGCAGAGAAAATATTTGGAGATTCAACGTATTGGGTTGATACAAATGTTCAAATAAACACTTTGTATGAATATACTATTATAGCACTAGATTCATCAGGAAACGAATCAAAGCCAGCTGCTGTTGTAAGTGGTAGTTTTATAAGAACGATTGCAAATGAATTCCCTCAAAATGTATTGGTGCGGACTAATAGGAATGAAAAATATATTGAACTCACATGGCAGTTTAATACCAAAGCCTCAGAATTTAAAATATATAGAAGACAAAATGAAGGTAATTTAACATTGTATAAGACAATTTCAGGAGAAATTAAAATGTTTTTAGATGAAAACCTATCCTTAAATAGTCATTACGAGTATGGGGTTCAAGCTGTTTTACAAAGCGGGATTACCTCAAAAATTACGTTTATACAAATAAAATTTTAAGCATATGAATAGGTTATTTATAGTTCTATCATTCGTATCAGTATCGATTTATGGACAAGAAACTACCATTAGTCCTTTTGGCAATGTGTGTGTTGGCAGTACAATTACATATAGCTTTGGTGGTTATATCGCAAATGACAATGGAACTTGTAAGCTAACTGCAAGTAATTGGATAGTGACAGGGGGAACAATTATTGATAATTTTTCATATGGTCTTGTCTCAATTAAATGGACATCACTAGGCACAAAAACGATAAGTGTTACAGCCACTGCCACAGACTCCTCTTTCCCAGGTCAATGTACATCAAAAACTCCATTTGCTAGTTTAACTATAAACAATGTTCCATCTGCACCTCTAGTTAATCTTACAACTCCGTTTGGTCAAAACACTTGCTCCCTAACTAATTTAACTATATCCTGTGATAATTCAAATTCAACTTTAAAAAAAGAATGGCTATATCGACCAAGTTCGGTCTCAAGTTATGCCGTTTTCAAATCAACTTTAACCTCAAGTACTACTTTCAATGTAAGTGATCTTTCCGTGGTTTATGGTGAAAAAGTTTATTTTAAAGTAAGGTTGAGACCGTGTTCTGAAACCACAAATGGGTCTACAACTTCAGGTAACATAAGTACAACTTTTTATCAACCACCCCCAGATATTAATAATTTAATTATTGTGCCTAACGCTCCAACTTATTCTTGTTCAACAAATGCCTCAGTAGATATTTCTAATTTCGTTTATCCGCCTGGCACAAATTCACTTAAAGTTAGTGTACTTAATGCTGAAGGAACTGAAGGGTTTAATGATGTTATTAATCCTCCTAGTTCTATATTGAACATTTCAAAATCAGGCTTTTTTATATCTGGTGAAGAGTACACATTAGTAATAGAAAATGAAAATTCCACTTGTGCTTCAGAAACTAGAAAATTTACTATTCCATTTGCTGCTGCTTTTGTTGTTAACACGCCTACTATACTCAAACCTATTTCTTGTAATAGCTCTATATCAGGAGCCAATAACGATGGAAAAATTACAGTAACCGTTACAAATGGTAAACCTAATTATAATTATTTGCTGAGCAAAGATGGTGGAATATTCAAATCTGTACAAGCAAATACCAATGTTACAAGTTATACCTACACTGGTTTAGGTAAGGGTACATACGAAGTTAAGGTAACAGATGCTTGTGGGATAACTGTAACATCTTCCACTACGGTAACTTTAAG
>JAMOMJ010000398.1 GCA_027067135.1 Cyclobacteriaceae bacterium | reverse complement strand
CAATGTATCTTTAATGCTCAAAATTGGGTGTGGTTAAAAGTGATTGTTTTTGTTGTAACTACCTAAAAATAACACTTTTACACCTGATTTTGAAGCTTAACAATGAATTTTTCGGGTTAAGCAAACGTAAAATAGCTCAAACCCTATGTGTCAAAGGCTTTTTTTGCGGTTTCAATGAAAAAAGGAGTCTCAGTTATTCTACCTCCTCATAGTCAACATAATCTCCTCCCTTATAGTCATCAGTTTTTTTCTTCTGTTGATTAGGCATAGAATCGACATGAAGCCCTTCTCTGGTGGTTCTTCTTTGTTGTTGCCTGGTATAAGGGTTTTGTTGAGATCGAGATTGCACCCCACCTCCAAAAACCAATCTCATAACATGACCAACCGATTTGAAAAAGAAATAAAGTAGTGCTACTATGGCTAAAAACTTTAACATATTACTTGCTAAGGTAAAGGTTTCGTTCCGAATAAATATTTAAAAAATAATCATCCATTAAATCATCAATAAAGTAAATAGACTCTCCTGTTGACTTCATTTCCGGGCCCAGATTTTTATTCACATTCGGAAACTTATCAAACGAAAATACAGGCTCCTTAATAGCATACCCTTGTTTGGTTGGATTAAATTTAATGTCTTTCACTTTCAATTCACCAAGCATTACTTTGGTGGCATAATTTACATACGGCTCATCGTAGGCTTTGCAAATAAATGGTACGGTTCTCGAGGCTCTAGGGTTGGCTTCTATAATGTAAACCTTGTCATTTTTAATGGCAAACTGAATATTAATAAGCCCCACAGTTTTTAATGAAAGAGCTATTTTTTTCGTGTAGGCTTTTATTTGTTGAACAACAAAATCGCCCAAATTATAAGGAGGCAACACGGCATAAGAATCACCTGAATGAATTCCTGCAGGTTCAATATGCTGCATTATACCAATAATATATACATCTTCTCCATCGCAAATGGCATCAGCCTCAGCCTCAATGGCACCATCTAAATAATGGTCTAGTAGTACCTTATTATTAGGCATCTTTTTCATAATATCTACAATATGCTGCTCAAGTTCCTTTTCGTTAATCACGATTTTCATGCCTTGCCCACCTAGCACATAAGAAGGTCTAACCAATAAAGGAAAGTTAAGCTTTTTGGCTAGCTCAAGTGCTTCTTCTGCATCTTCTACCACTCCAAATTCAGGGTAAGGGATGTTGTTTTCTTTTAAAAGTTTAGAAAAACTTCCACGATCTTCTGCCAGATCGAGTGCTTCAAAAGAAGTGCCAATAATAGGAATTCCATACTTAGTTAGTTTTTCAGCCAATTTTAAAGCTGTTTGCCCTCCCAATTGCACAATTACACCTTCAGGTTTTTCCTGTTCTATAATTTCATAAATATGCTCCCAAAAAACAGGTTCAAAATATAGCTTATCGGCTACATCAAAATCTGTAGAAACTGTTTCTGGGTTACAATTAATCATAATGGTTTCGTAGCCACACTCTTTGGCGGCTAGCACACCATGTACACATGAATAGTCAAATTCAATTCCTTGCCCAATTCTGTTAGGGCCAGAACCCAACACCACTATTTTCTTTTTATTACTGATTTTAACTTCGTTTTCAAGATCGAATGTTGAATAGTAGTAGGGAGTGTTTGCCGCAAACTCGGCAGCACAGGTATCCACCATTTTAAACACACGATTAATGCCAAGTTCTTTTCGTTTATTATACACCTCAGACTCCAGACAACCCAATAAATGTCCCAATTGTCTATCAGCATATCCCTTTTCTTTGGCCATTCTAAAGAGGTCTATTGGAAAACTGTTAAGAGAGTACTGTTCAATCTCTCTTTCAATATGTAGTAGCTCTTCTATTTGAGTTAAAAACCACTTATCAATTTTGCTTAATTTATGAATGGTCGATAGCGAAATGCCTAATTTAAAGGCATCATATATATGAAACAATCTATTCCAGCTTGGGTGCTCCAGGCTTTTTAAAATTTCTTGTTGGTTTTTAAGCTCTCTACCATCAGCACCTAACCCGTTTCTGTTTATTTCTAAGGATTGGGTTGCTTTTTGTAAAGCTTCCTGAAAATTTCGCCCAATTCCCATTACCTCACCAACCGATTTCATTTGTAAACCTAAATGGCGATCAGAGCCCTCAAACTTATCGAAGTTCCAACGTGGAATTTTTACAATTACATAATCCAACGCAGGTTCAAAAAATGCAGAAGTGGTTTTTGTAATTTGATTTGGTAGTTCATCTAAATTATAACCAATAGCAAGTTTAGCTGCCACTTTAGCAATGGGGTATCCTGTTGCTTTGGAGGCCAAAGCAGAAGATCGAGAAACCCTTGGGTTAATTTCTATGCCTATTATTTCTTTATCATCAGGGCTCACAGAGAATTGCACATTACATCCTCCTGCAAACTGTCCGATGGCATCCATCATTTCTTTGGCGTGGTCACGTAGTTTTTGATAAACCGTATCGGGTAATGTCATGGCGGGTGCTACTGTAACAGAGTCGCCAGTATGCACGCCCATTGGGTCAAAGTTTTCGATGGAACAGATGATAATAATATTTCCTATCCCATCTCTTAATAGCTCAAGCTCATATTCTTTCCATCCTAAAATACTTTGTTCAATAAGCACTTCGTGTATTGGGGAGGCATGCAACCCATTTGATAATGCTTGTTCAAATTCTTCGGCCGTATGCACAAATCCACCACCTGTTCCACCCAAAGTATAGGAAGGGCGAATAACCAATGGAAACCCTATTTCCTGGGCTATTTCTTTCCCTTGTAAAAAGGAAGTTGCAGTATTACCTTTACAAACACCCACATTAATTTCGATCATTTTCTGTCGAAATTTTTCGCGATTTTCGGTAGTTTCAATGGCTTCAAAATCAACGCCTATTACACGTACATCAAAAATATCCCAGATGCCTGCTTTTTCGCAATCAATGGCCAAGTTTAAAGCTGTTTGCCCTCCCATGGTGGGTAACACGGCATCAATATCGTGCTTTTTTAAGACCTCAATAATTGATTTTTTGGTTAGCGGCAATAAATAGATGTTGTCAGCCGTAACCTTGTCTGTCATTATAGTAGCAGGGTTTGAATTTATGAGAGTAACTTCTATGCCTTCTTCTCTTAGCGAGCGAGAGGCCTGAGAGCCGGCATAATCGAATTCACAAGCTTGGCCAATAACAATTGGGCCACTACCGATTATTAATATTGATTTAATGCTATTGTCTTTGGGCATATATTTTTAGAAGGGTTAAGATTTACTCTTGCTTAAATTAGCGCAAAGTTAGAAGAATAACACAGAACAAAAGACTGTGCGAGAAAATATATTTACAAACCTGAGTTCGACCTAAGAAATGCTGTCAGAAAACAAGATAATAGGTGCGCTTGAAAGCTAATTTTGTAACTATTCACCCATTAAAGCACCTTTTTTGCCACCAAGGCACGAAGTCTCCAAGTTTCACAAAAATTTATACATTTAAAAACCTTTCTTTGTGGTTCTCTGAGCCTTTCTGTCTTTGTAGCTATGTTTTTTGGGCTGAACAGTTACCTGATTTTGGAAAATAAAAAGTAAAAAAACAAAGGATTATTTCCTGCCTGGCTGACACGGAAAGGTTTTTATTTAAAGGGTTGCCTGCTAGATATTTTCCCTTAGGCCGAACTCTATCTGTCCATGGGCAAGCCCATATTATCGTTTAGGCATGGTTGGGGTTTTGAAGAATTGAACTTTCAGTTAAGCACCAAAGCCCATATTAACAATCAATGTCGTTTAGTTAAGCTTTTCGTCACTGCGAACAAAGTGCGGCAGTCTGTTCATCTTAACCCTGTAGTCTCTAATTTAGAGATTGCTTCCCCGAAAAAATGGGGCAGGCAGCTCCTACCATTGACAGGTTTTTTTCCGCTGTATTCTAACCAAGAAACTCTTAGGTCAGACGATAGTCGGACTAGCTACCCCCCCCAATCGGTCTGACTAACGTCCGACCTTAGCTGTCATTTCCCTACGCTGATTTTATTTTAAAATTCCGCCCTACCATTGACAGATTATGTAAAATATTGATTTTTAACACTAGTGATCATAAAGGTAACTCACTCAATGGAATATGATGGTGGTAAAGATTCCTACGGAATGACTTTCAGAGATTTAAAACCACTATACAGTCATTCCGTAGGAATCTTATAAGAAAACATAAATCGGATTTATAAGGTATCAGATTCCTATTAGGACTCTGGAAAAAGGCAGAAGTATAGGTGCTATCTTAACCTGACGGCTATGACCAGCAGGCAGGCTTCTCCACTAAATGGCGGATCGCAATGACGTTCTTACTGTCATTTCCCTACGCTGATTTTATTTTAAAATTCCGCTCTCAGAATGACGTTGTTTAATGACAGCCTATTTAAAGCAAAAATAATTTATTTCGACTCTACGTAAATGGTGTTTTCATATCCGAAAAGCTCATCTAAACTAAGTTCTTTTACTTCGCCATATTTAGCTAAATCTTCAAAATTAATTTTATCGCGAGAACCAACTAAAACCGTTACATAGGTTTTGCCTTTTACATACTTTTCTTGAAAAGCTTTAAGGTCGTCAAAAGTCATGGTGGCAACTTGTTTATACACATCCTGCCTAACATCGTAATCAATACCTTTGTCCTTGGCATTGATATAGTTCCAAATAACAGAAGATTTGGTAATACGCTCACTTTCAATTTTATTTTGAATAGCTTCTTTGGCTATTTCAAAAGCTCCTTCCGATTCAGGCATATTGTTTAATAATTCCATCATGGCATCCATAGCTTCCCCTTGTTTATCGGCTTGAGTACCTATGTAAGCAAATAGGTAATCCGACTTATCTGCTTTGCTACCTTGAGAATAGCTCGAAAATACCGAGTAAGCCAATCCTTGTGCTTCTCTAATTTCTTGGAATACGATGCTATTCATTCCTCCACCAAAATACTGGTTAAATAATCGAGCAGCAGGAGTAAGCTTTACATCGTACTCATCACTTTTAGATTGAAATACAATTTCTGCTTGTACCATATCATAATCTGCCCAATAAACTATTGGTTTATCAATGGGTAGTTCTTCAAACTCTTTAAGCGTAGGTATTGGAGTGAATTCGGCTGGTGTTTTATGGTATTTAGCTAAAAATGTTTCCAGCTCATTGGTTTGTCTAGGGCCATAATAAAGAATTCTGTGAGGGTATTTTGTGATTCCTTTAATTATGTCAGTAAGTTCTTCGGCCTTAAGCTGTTGTAGCTCATGGTTGCTTAGCACATTTGTAAATGGGTTATCTGCTCCGTACTTCGCATAATTGCGCAAGCCACTCCATAATATATTCCCTTTGCTCTTTTTAGCATTAGAACGGGATTTAAGTGCCCTGTCAACCATATTATCTAAGGCTGTTTGGTCAGGGGCAGGGTTTGCCAACAGCGATTCGAATAATTCTGTTGCTTGCTCCATATTTTCATTAAGACCAGAAAGAGTAACATAGGTACGATCTGTAGAAGCCATAACACTAAATCCACAGCCTATTTTATACAGTTCTTTTTGCAGTTCTTCAGAGTTGAATTTATCGTTGCCAATAAACTCTAAATACTCTACTGCAATGCCCAATTTAGGATCAGCATTTTTACCCATATCTAGCAAATAAGTAAGCTCAAATAATTCGTTTTCGCTATTAACTTTTGCAAGCACTTCTACATTATTTACTGTGGCAGTATTAATATCTGCTTTAAAATCTAAGAAAACTGGTGAAAGCTTTTTAACTTCCTCTGCTGCAATTTTTTTCTGAAAATCGGATTTAGCATCTCTGTTTAAAGGGACTTTGGTAATACTAGGTTTTTCTACTTTTAGTTTATTAGGGTCATCACCATTTCGCTTATACACAATTACGTAATTATCACTGTAGTTTTTATTGGCAAAAGCTACCAATTGCTCTTTCGTAACTTTTTCCATTTTATCAATTCTCTGGATGTACTCGTTCCAAGGAATATCATTGGTGAAAGCCATTACCATAGAGTTAGCTCTGGCTCTATTACTTTCGTACTGGCTCATTTGCGATTTTTTAAAATCTGTAATTACAGCACCGAGTAACCAATCATCGAACTCTCCTTTTTTTACTAAGTCAATTTGCTCTAAAATTAAATCTCTCACCTCTTCTAAACTTTGACCTTGTTTAGCATTACCATAAATGGTATGAGTAGAATAATCGTTCATACTTCT
>JAMOMJ010000397.1 GCA_027067135.1 Cyclobacteriaceae bacterium | reverse complement strand
TTGGTAAACAGAAGACTTCATTTGATGAATTAAAGGGTTCCATTACCGATGAAAGTAAACAATTTTTAATAGGCTACATCACCAAAGCATTTAGCTTTGAAAATCTAGTTCAGGAATTGGGTTGGCATAAATCTAGTTTTACCAAGGGCGAAAATCGGTCTGCCAAGCAGCAATACCTTTCTTGGACTGTAGAACTGATAAACAAATCACAGCCATTAAAAGACGTAGGAGCAAAGTTTAATAAGCAGGTAGTACAAATTATTGGTGCAGGTGGTAATGACTATCTTCTAATACTAAATGAGCGGTTACAAAAGGCCACAGGTTATTTTAAGCCCATACTCGAAGAACTTTTGAAATTGGTAGAGGAACACCTCAACTTACTAAGTGAACGGAAACGGATTAAGGGGTATATCACGGAGGTAAAAGAATTGGCAGCTCTGTATAGCCAGAAGAATATAGCCCTTCAAAAAGTACAGTTACTAGTTGCAGAAATGGCGGAAGGGAGAGGCTTAACAAAAGACAAACTACAAAGTGTGTATGATGCAATTCCTAAAAAGCAAAAAGCCCCTAAAAAGAAAAAGGATAAAACACCGACAAAAGAGATTAGTTACATTAAATACAAAGAAGGTAAAACGGTAGAAGAAATTGCAAAAGAGCGAGGGTTTGTAGTAAGTACAATTATTGGACACCTTTGTGAATACATTGGAGTCGGGCAGTTAGATGCAGTTGATTTTATCGATTCTTATAAATTAAATGCCATTGTTGATGTTGTTGCCAAATTGGACAGTCGCCAAGCTGGTGAAATCAAGCATGAATTGGGTGATGAATATTCTTACACCGATATTAAAATTGCCTTAGCTCATATTGCTTCGATGGAGTAGTTTTTTTCTTGTTTCAAGGATGAAGCAGTTCTTTGTAAAACTTCTTTTTCTTTGTGCAACTTTGTGAAACAGCTATGATACCAAGATGCACAAAGCAGATATTGCAGAAGTCAGCAGGTGAATTAAATAATAAAGGCAGATAGTTATCTTTCTGCTTAAATATTTGGAACTGATTCACCCACTGACTGAAATATAACCATAATAATGAAAGTAGCCATTATCGGAGGAGGGGCAGCGGGCCTTTTCGCAGCCATACGGGCAAAGGAGAATTATCCGGAGGCCGAAGTGGTCATTTTTGAAAAGTCATCTAAACTGTTGGCTAAAGTAAAAGTATCTGGAGGAGGAAGATGCAATGTTACAAACGGCTGTAAATCCATTAAAGAGTTAGTAGAAGGCTATCCTCGTGGAGGGAAGAGCCTTAAAAAGGTCTTTGGTCGTTTCAATAATCAATCTACCATGGAGTGGTTTGAAGCGAGAGGTGTGCCTATCTATGTTCAAGAGGACAATCGAGCATTTCCAACATCCAACGATTCACAAACCATAATTAATTGCTTACTGCAAGAAGTAGATAAGCTTGGAGTTGAAATAGAATTAAATGCGAGTGTAGAGGAAATTAAATTAAAGAGTGATGAGAAATTAGTTATTTCATTTAAGAAAGAGCTAAAGCCAGAAATTTTTGATAAAGTAATCGTAGCCTCTGGTGGTTCTTCGCAGCAAAAAAGTTTTGATTGGTTAGAAAATCTGGGACATAAAATAGAAGTTCCCGTACCTTCCTTATTTACGTTTAATATGCCTAAAGAGCCTATAAAAAAACTCATGGGATTGGTAGTAAATAATGCGCTGGTAATTATTCAAGGAACTAAACTTAAATCTGTTGGGTCCTTATTAATTACACATTGGGGTATGAGCGGCCCTGCAGTTCTAAAGCTTTCAGCCTTTGGCGCACGATTACTTTCTGAAAAAAACTATGATTTTAAAGTACAAGTAAATTGGGTGAACCAACCCAATTTTGAAGAAGTACAAAATTATTTATCTGAAATTACTAACAGTAACCCAAAGAAACAATTGTCCAATTTGAGGCCTTATGATTTACCCGATCGCTTATGGCTATTTTTATTAAATAAAATAGAATTTTCAAAGTTGAAAGTATGGGGTGAGCTGAGTAAAAAAGGGATTAATAAACTTGCCAATATATTAACGAATGATGTTTATGTTATTCAAGAAAAAACAACTTTTAAAGAAGAATTTGTTACTTGTGGAGGGGTGAGTTTAGAGAGTGTTGATATGAAAACAATGCAGAGCAAGGTTATTCCTAATCTTTATTTTGCAGGGGAAGTAATGGATGTTGACGGTATCACAGGAGGATATAATTTTCAAGCAGCTTGGACAACTGGTTATATAGCGGGTGAATTACAATGAAAAATTGTACTTTTGTCAGTTGAAAGCAAAAATAGGCTCTGAGTCGTTATTTTTGTTGCAAGAATTGAGTAAAGTGGATCATTATTAACATTAGATAAGAGTATGGCGAAGTCGCAAGAGACATTTAATAAAAAGGAAAAAGAAAAAAAACGATTAAAGAAGCGTCAAGACAAGGCTGCTAAGGCAGAAGAACGTAGAGCAAATTCTGAAGGTGGTGGGTTAGATAATATGATGGCTTATTTAGATGAGTTTGGAAATATTGTAGATACTCCTCCAGATCCAACCATCAAGAAAAAAGTTATCAAGGCAAGTAGTATTGAAATAGGCGTTCCTAAAAGAATTGAAGAGCCTACTGAGAAAGTTAAAAAGGGTAGAGTTGAATTTTTTAACGACCAAAAAGGATTTGGATTTATTAAAGAACTAGAAACCCAAGAAAAATATTTTGTGCACGTTCATGGACTAATTGATGAAATTAGAGAAGGTGATAAAGTTTCTTTCGAACTTGAACAAGGGATGAAAGGCATGAATTGTGTGCAAGTGAAAAAAATATAACTTTTAGACTTCGCAAATAAAAAGCCACTATTTACTCATTTGAGTTAGTAGTGGCTTTTTTGTGATTATTTTTTTAATTATGCTTTAAATACAGATCAATTAAAGATATAAAATGCTTTGAGTATAAAGCAAAAAATTATATATTTGCCTTAATAATAGATCATAATATGCTTAAATTAGTTTCATTTCAGAATAATTTACTTGAGCAAACAACTGGAGATTGGTTTAGGTATCTATATAATTCAATCGAATCAGAAGAACGATTAGTTGGATTAAAAGGGTTGAGGGGCGTAGGGAAAACTACACTTCTGCTTCAATATTTAAAGTTTGCATACCCTAACAAGAAAGAAGGATTATATGTAACTGTTGACCACCCTTATTTCTATACCAATACACTTTTTGATTTAGCCACTGACTGGAGAAATTTGGGAGGTAAATTGCTCCTGATTGATGAGGTTCATAAATACGATAATTGGTCGCGGGAGTTGAAACTAATTTATGATGGATTTCCTGAATTGCAAGTTATTTTTACAAGTTCATCTGCCTTGGGCTTATATAAAGGCGAATCGGATTTAAGCAGGAGGCTAATTGTACAAACACTTGAAGGGCTTTCGTTTAGAGAATATTTGGCATTTAAGCATAAAGTTGAAATAGACCCCATTAGCTTAAGCGATATTCTTGTTAATCATAGCGATATTTCAAATGAACTTGTTAAGAAGTTTAAACCTATTCTGCATTTTAAGAATTACTTGATTGATGGATATTTCCCGTTTGCAAAGAAAAGGTCAAACTATTTGATGCAAACAATGCAAACCATAAATACAGTATTAGAAACTGATTTAGCCCATATTCAGGATTACAGCCCTTCCAATACAGATAAGATGAAGAAGTTATTGGGTGTTATTTCTGAAACTGTTCCATTCGAGCCCAATATTTCTCATATTGCTCAAAAATTGAAATTAGGTAGGAATACCGTTGCCAATTACTTACACCATTTGCAAGAAGCAAAAATAATAAATTTTGCAAATAAGAAATCGAAGGGGATTACACAATTGCAAAAGCCCAATAAGATTTACTTTGAAAACACTTCTTTTTTACACGCTTTGCAAAATAATGCATTGATTGGAACAGTTCGAGAAACATTTTTCATTAACCAATTAAAAAATGCGAATCATAACATAAGCCTAGCTGATAAAGCTGACTTTTTGGTAAACGACACTTGGACATTTGAAGTGGGAGGAAAAAATAAGAATAGTTCTCAATTAAACGGTTTAAAAAATGGCTTTCTTGCTCTGGATGATATCGAACATGGGTTGGCTAATAAAATTCCATTATGGCTTTTTGGCTTAATGTATTAATAGGTCGAACTCAGGTTATTAGGCTTGTTTTATCTCATCAATCCATCTAAGAATTCCTTGTCTCTCTTAAAGATTGCAATTCTCGGGAAACGACCTTCTAAAGAAGTTTGAGCCAGAATAGCAATACCTCCATCCAACGTGGTAGTTACAGAGGCTAATGTATAAGGGTTGCCATTACCTAAATAACTGGTTCCTAAAATGGTGCCACCAGTTTGGTTAAAACCATAGAGCACAACTTGTTTATACTGCGTAGTGGTAGCATATAACCATTTCTTATCTGTACCTACGTCAAGTAGCTTTACCTTTGACTTATTCTCCATTTCTGGAAAGGTGTTCCCTTCTAAATCTGTGCTGGAAGTAGTTGAATTGGTAGAAATACTTGCCAATGGAGCAATGTAATTATCACCAAAATTAAATCGTGCAATGCCAAATACATCACTGCCTAAGCTAGCTACTTCGCTAATGCCTCCTTGGCTTAATTGGCCTTGGCAAACACCAGTAGGGCTCTCTCCAAAATTGGAGAATACGAGCGAGAAGGTGTAATTATAAAACCCATTAAAATAGGTTAACCCCTCTTTTGTTTGGCCTACCTGAAATGGTAGAATGTCTCCATTTCTTGTTAGATGGTCTATAATTGGTTTTTGCACATCAACTCCTGCGCCAATAGAATAGCCTCTTTGCTGATTTATTTGACCTGTAGTGCTAGCAGTACTAATTACCGATTCTTCGCTGCCATTATCGTACGATAAAATTGTTAACTGAGTGCCATCACTGTTAATAGCTAGTGGGAAAGTAATTCCACCTAATGCAACAGGGTCAGAAAGTGTTCCTTCTTCACTTACAGCAACCAACTGTGCAGCGGTAGAGTTTTCATCCATGCATACAAAGTAATAACTAGCACCAATTTGTTGCCATCCATTTACGGGCAGCACATAAGGGCTACTCATTTCTGTTTTTGAAATAATAGCACCCATAGCATCCGTTTTTAGTACTAATACGGAGGTGTATAATGATTGGTCGTTCTTAAGTTCGGACAATATTAAAAAGCCTTCATCGGCTGTTTGAATGATGTCCAAGGGATAATACTCTTGTTCAAACCTGTCGTCATCATAAATTTTGGTAAACGTATTAGTAGGAACAATATCATTATTACTGATATCGCAGCTTGCTACAAAAAGTATCAGGATGATGTATTTGATACTTTTGTAATTCGAAGTAAAATTAATTCCGTCATTGCCTGCCTGTTCGGCAGACAGGCGAAGGAGGAACGACTGACGCAATTTCATATTAATTAATAACATGAGAGATTGCCACGCTGCGCCTGCCTTGCCAGCAGGCAGGCTCGCAATGACGTGCAATTTGTTGAGTGTTACCAGTAAATAATTATTTTTCTTCATTGTAATTAGTTTATGGCGTCAAAGTTTTTACTGATAAATTTAAGGGGGAACACGAACCCAAAATTCAGGTATAAATTCTGAAGTGTTAGGTCGTCAGTGGCTTCACCGATTGCAGAAAGCTCATTATTGAGGTATCTGTTTTCGGTGCTGGTAATATTATTGAGACCAAATTTGTACCCTACATCCATCGTAATTCTAATGTTACCAGGGTCATAACTTACACCTACAAATCCATTTAACCCAAGTGCTGATTTAATGAATAAATCAGAAATGCCAATGGTCTTAGCTTGGTTTGTAAAACTACCCGATGAGCCAGAAGCAGCGTCAGTGCCAGATCTTTGCACAGTTCGGTTGGCATTTAGTAGTAACCCATAATAGCCTCCTAAACCTACATAGGGTCTGATTTTTCCTTTCAATAAATCATACTGTACGGTAAGAGGGAACTCTAAGTAATTAAAATTCGTGGTATGATTATAACTAATTTCCAATGTGTTACTGGCATTATTACTATCATTCCAATTTGCTTCTGTAATATGTTCTACCTCGTATGTATGTATGCCTGGCTTTAGCCCTATGGTAAATCCTTTGGTGTAAAACATAAAGACAAGTCCTGCTTGTGCACCAGGTTTTTTAAATCCTGTGTAGGTTTTTCCAATTACTCG